>SKNI01000119.1 GCA_007120615.1 Myxococcales bacterium
AGACGGGCATAGTTTCGAGCCCGACCCGGAGCGCGTCGACTTTACGCTCTTCGATGGAGATCACCTGGAATTCGAGATCTGGTATGAGTCGGAGACCTACTTCGAGGCCATCGCCGCCGACGACCGGGATTGATCCGTTGTGGTATAAGAAGTGGAATGATATTCCAGCGGACGTAGTTTCAGCTTCTGGCCTCATCGAAGTCGCTCCAGGAAATGATTATGGCACGCAACCGCCGTCGCAGGCGCTCCAAAAGTGATACCAGCATCGGCCGACGTCTGCTCGGCGTTCTCAAGTGGCTCATCATCCTGGCCGTCCTCGCCGGCATCGCCGGACTGGCCGGCCTGGCAGGCATCTTTTATTATTACGGCCGCGATCTCCCCGAATTATTGGAGCGCGAAGACTACAACCCCCCGCAGCTCTCTCAGATTTATGCCAGCAATGGCGAGATGATTGCCGAGTTTCACACCCCCGGGAAGAGACGCACGCTGGTGCCGCTGGAGGACATTCCACCGGTCGTCCAGCACGCCTTTATGGCCGCCGAAGACAGCGAATTTATGTCCCATACGGGCATCGATTATCTGGGCATGGTCCGGGCAGTCTATTACGCATTTCGCCACGACCACGGCATGCGGGGAACCTCCACGATCACCCAACAGTTGATCAAAAATATCGTGCTCACCCCCGAGCGGGCCTACGAGCGAAAGATTCAGGAGATCATCCTGGCTCGAGAGTTGGAGCGAAACCTCACCAAAGAAGACATTCTCTATATGTACCTCAACACCATTTACCTCGGTCACGGGAGAAATGGTGTGCAGGAAGCCTCCATCTTTTATTTCGGAAAAGGGGTCGCCGAGCTCGACGTCGCCGAGGCCGCGCTTCTGGCCGGATTGACCGCCGGTCCCGAAGGACACACACCGCTTCGACACCCGGAGCGCGCCGAGCGACGCCGCTCCTACGTGCTCCGCCAGATGTGGGAGAAGGGCTTCATCAACGAGGGCACCTACCGGGAGGCTCAGGAATCGGAGATCGTCACCGTTCCCATGAGCGAGACCTACCCTCATCTTGGCAAGGCGCCCTACTTTACGGAATATGTCCGCAAAAAAATCGTCGACGAGTTCGGGCGGGACAAGCTCTTTGAAGGGGGTCTGCGAGTTCACACCACCCTCGATCTGGAGATGCAGGAAGCCGCCGAACGAGCCGCCAGAAAAGGCCTTCGCGCCTACGATGAGGGGCAGAACTTCTTCAATCCTCAGCGTCAATTGAGCGAAGATCGAATCGAAGCCTTCCTGGAAGAGAGCCGAAAGGAAGTCGACGGCACCATCGTCCCCACCGAGATTTACGAGGGGGTCGTCACCGCTGTGGACGTGGAAGCCGACGAAGTGACCGTGCAGATTGGGCCCTTTGAGACCCAACTTCTTTTGGAACCACGCACCCGAATCGTCGGCGAAGGGGCCGACGAGAAGCCTCTGGACGAAGCTCTTTCGCGAGGCGATGTGCTTCGCGTCCACCCTACGACCGTTCTCAATACAGGGTCCGAAGAGCCTGGATTCGTCCGCTTTGAAAAGAGCGCCGAAGTCGCCGTCATCTCCATCGATCCCCACACTCGGGAGGTCAAGGCGCTGGTCGGAGGCTATAATTTCGAGATCAACGAATACGATCACGCCACTCAGGCCCGGCGCCAGACCGGTTCTTCGTTCAAGACCCTGGTCTATGCTGCGGCCCTTGAGAAGCGAGTCATCACTCCGGCATCGGTCTACCTGGACAGCCCCACGGTCTATCAACTTCATGACGGCCAGAGCTGGTCTCCCAGAAACGCCGACGGTCAGTGGCGAGGCCCGATTCGGGTCCGCGAGGCCCTGGGAGCGAGCCGAAACGTGGTCGCCGTTCGAGTCCTCGACGACGTGGGCATCGACGAGGCCATCGACTTCGCCAACCGCGTGGGCATCAAGAGCGAGCTGGTTCGAAATTACACCATGGTCATGGGCTCCAGCGAGATGCCTCCCATGGAGTTGACCAACGCCTACGCCACCTTCGCAGCGGAAGGCGAATATGCCGAGCCCCGGTTTTTGAATCGAATCGAGTCCTTGCAGGGCGATCGACACCTCTACCAGACCCACTCGGAGCCCGTTCTGGCGCCGGAGATCGCATATCTTACTACCTCGCTGCTGGTCAGCGCCGTGGAGGGCTATACCGACAGCACCGGAAGCTTCCGGGTCGGCACAGGCCACGTTAACCGGGCCCTGGGCCATCCCATCGCCGGAAAGACGGGGACCACCAACGAGAGTCGCGACGCCTGGTTTGTGGGCTATACCCCGGACCTGGTCACCGGTGTGTGGGTCGGCTTTAGCGACAACCGGAGCCTGGGACGCCGACAATACGGCGGAAACGTAGCCGCCCCCATCTTCCGGGATTATATGGAGGTCGTCCTCGGAGACCGGGAGCCCAAACCATTCAAAGAACCTATCTCCGGCATCACCGAAGCCACCATCGACCCCATCACCGGAAAGCTAGCCAGGACGTCGGGCTCGGAAGAGATCTTTTTGGTCGGCACTGCCCCCACTGAATACGCTCCGGAAGAAGAGGAAGACACCGGCGAGAGTTTCTTCCTCAACCAATTTCAATAGTTTAGATCAGCCCGCGCAGCCAGGGCCCAAGCCCCATAAGTTCTACGGCCGACCCCACGATCACGACGACCAGAAGCCTCCGAATCCACACCGGCGCCCGCTCCGAAGTCATCGCAAATCGGGCGCCCAGCCAGCCTCCAATCCCCTGCCCTACTCCCATCACCAGCCCCAACTCCCAGTGTACCTGGTCGGCAGCGATAAAGATCGGCAGCGTTCCTACCGTATACACCATCACCGCCACCAACTTCACCGTCGTGGCCTCGATGATATCTTTGCCCGCCGCCATCACCAGAGCCACCAGCAGTAAAATCCCCACACCCGCCTGTAAGAATCCTCCCCAGGCTCCCACCAGCCCGAAGACTACTATCTTCCAGGTCTTCGGCCGGCTCTTGGACTCGTCGCTCTTTTTTCGCAGCCAGCTTTTGGGCTTGAAGAAAATAACGAAGAGCATCGCCCACAATACCGCCACGATGATCCACTCCAGAGCATCTGGATCGATGCCGGTGGCCAGCCAGGCGCCAAAGAGGGCTCCCACGGTCACCGCGCCCACGATCCACCCCATCCCCGATGGTTTTACGGCACCGTGAGCCCGAATCGTCACCAGACTCACCGCCGTCTGAATGGCCACGCCCAGACGATTGGTGCCGTTGGCCACGGTCGCAGGAAGCCCCATAAAGAGGAGCGCCGACAGCGCAACCAGGGAGCCGCTGCCGGCGAGCGTGTTGATTACGCCTGCGATGAGCCCGGCCGCCACGGCCAGCGCATATATCCCCAGGCCAAACTCCATGCACATCTCCAGGCAATCCAAATCGAGAAATTTTCTTGCGTCCCCTCAAATCTAATCTACAACCAAGAGGTCGGGAAGCCGACACCCTCTTATCGATCGAAGGGAATCCGTTGCATCTCCCTCGATCATGGTTCCAGCGCCAAGGATGGCAAAGGAGCACCACCATGCGACGTATCATCTGCCGTTTCGAAGACGGCCCCACTTTTTTAGAGCATATTTGTCGGGGACAGAAGTCCAGCGACCCGTTGACCTTCTCTTTTCTCGGAGAATTCGGGCTTCGCCACACTGAGACGATCCGCGTCGCCATCATCATCGATGATCCCGGCGAACGCCACGATCTCCACCTTCAGATTGGCGGACGGCGCCCCACTCAGGCCCACACCGGCGAGGGACCCCGCTGGCGCTACGACGCCCAGCCCACTCGGGAGGACGCCGTCTGGCTACAGATGCTGGTGGCCAAATTCTCCACCGCTCAGCGTCTGAATCACCGGGCAGCCTAACCTGCATTATTCACGACATTTCCGCTGCGGCTGCAGATCCACAGGCATCTTTGCCTCGCGACGAAATCTCATGAATAATGCAGGCTAAAGCATCGCTTCAACCAAAAGCTCAAGCGATGCTTTCGCTTTATTTCCTGAAGCTATGGTTTAGCTCTGCAACCCGAAGCCGCACCGAAGTCGGCGTGACCTCTACGTATTCTCCGGGTCCGATAAACTCGATCGCTTTCTCCAGATCCATCACAACCGGGGGACTCAACACCAGGGTATCGTCACTTCCGGAGGCCCGGACGTTGGAGAGTTTCTTCTTCTTGCAGGGGTTGACCACCAGGTCGTTTTCCCGAGCGTTAAGACCAACAATCTGACCCCCGTAGACGTCTTCTCCGGCGCCGACAAAGAGGGTCCCTCGCTCCTGGAGGTTAAAAAGCGCATAGGTCGTGGTATCGCCCCTTTCTTTGGCAATGAGGACCCCGTTTCGGTCATTTTCCAGATCGCCCTTATAGGGTTCATAGCCCGAGAAGTTGGTGTACATGATGCCCGTACCCCTGGTGTC
>SKNI01000196.1 GCA_007120615.1 Myxococcales bacterium
ATTCAGGTCCGAGACGTAGTCCTGAAGGTCAATCAGCAATATATCGCGTCGGCCGGGCAAAATGAGGATTATCGAACGGAGCCTCCCTTTTTGCTGCAGGGAAGTTACCGAAATATGGGGCGCCTTGCGGAGCGCCTGGTCTCGGCGATGAACTCCGAAGAGGTGGAGCTTCTCATCGATGATCATTACCAGAACGAAGCGCAGACGTTGACCATCGGCTCGGAGCAGAATCTGTTGAAGTTGGCCGAACTCCGAGGTCGGATGTCCGAGGAGCAAGAGGAGCGCTGGGAAGAGGTCAAACGCGAGTTCAATCGCCGTCGAATGATGGGCGGCGGCGACGATGATCCCGTAGCCCGAGTGGCGGGGCCGCTGGCGACGTTGGTACAACGAATGGAGGATATCCAGGGCTCTTTGAGCAGGCGAGATACGGCAGAGCACCTGGGAGAGATTCGAGATGCCCTCACCGAGATGGCCCGCTCTGCGGGGAGTTTACAGAAGGTGGACAAGGCCAACGGTAAGCCCGAGGTGCCGGAGATTTCGAAGACCATCGATGTGGAAGACGTCAGCCGGGCGGCCGATATTGCCGACCGAATCACCGATGCTCTAAAAAACGGGGAACTCCGTGTCCAGATCGGCGGAGAGATGCCCGAGAAATTGGAGCAGGTGCTGCAGACACAGCTCGGGCTGATTGAGAGCGCCCTCGTACCCCTGGCTCGGGCCGTCCATCGACATTTTGAACAAAAAGGGGAAAATAGCGAGAAACTCAGCGAGGTCTTAAAACGCCTCGAAAACATGGATATCAACGGTCCATAAGCAAATAAAAACAGGAACTTAAACAATTACCTGACACCGTTTCAGTCCCCTGATTTCAGACCATTTTTGGCTCACCCCGGAGGCCAGGAAAAATCCCTTCCTCCGAGAATATGCACATGAATATGAAAGACCGACTGACCTACGCCGGCTCCGTTATTGATGACCGTTCGAAATCCATCCTCTTCCAACCCCTGCTCGCTGGCCACCTTACCGGCCACCAATAGCAATTTACCCAACAACTCGGCGTCCTCCTCCTCCACATCGAAGAGGTTGACGATATATTTTTTGGGGATCACCAAGATATGAACGGGGGCTGTCGGATTTAAGTCTTTAAATGCCAGCACGTCATCATCCTCATAGACTTTCTCAGACGGCACTTCCCCGCGGATGATCTTTCCAAAAATCGTATTATTTTCCGTTGTCATATCTCCTCTCTCTTATTCGGTAAATGTTCGCACTCGATTGCCGTAAAAGTAGATCAACTCTACTTTCTGAAGCATTACCCCGTCGGACCAACTCTTGACGGGTTCCGGAGTATGATACATTCGCAGATATTCGATGCCCGCATACACGATCCGATCCGGATCTTCCTCGTGTAAAAATGGCGAAAGCCGAACCTTTCCCTCACTCTCTAATTTTCGAAGATGCTTGAGCAACTCTTCTACTCCCCGGTGCAATTCCTCCCAGGAGATGATCTCGTCAGCTCCAAATCGAACGAGCCGAAACACATCCCAATTGGGGTACCGCCGCTGCAGTCGATCAAAGAGCACCCAGCTGACCACATTGGTGGGCATGGCCACCGTATTTTCTAAGAAGGCCTCTGCAATGCACTCGCCGGTATGCCGTGTATATTGTCGGTCTCGAGAGACGTCATAGACGATCTCTCCACTTCTGGCAGACCGCACATAATCGCTGCGATCAACTCTGCGCCCGCGCTTATCGTAGCTCTCCCCATCGGCCCGAACTTCATTTCCAAAGGGATCCAGTGGCGTACCAAAGCGAAGAATCGTCGTAGAATCCATCTTCATCGTCTTCATCACAAAGCGGGTCACCGATGCCAGTTGGTTGAATTCATCATTCTCCAATAAATATCGACCCTGACCTTCTCGTTTGAAGTGATTCTCGATCAGACTCTCGCCCTCGAGCACCAGATTATAATTGATCGTCATCGGGCAAATATAGACCGGCTTTGCCTCAGGATCACGCATCAGATTGTGGATATATCCGGTCAACGCCGTACCGAGGAGCCCTAATTTTAGCTTTTGTTCCACGATATTGGAGCGACAACGGGTTCCGCCCGGAAAAAATAGGCTGTGATACCCCTTCTCGATCAAGAGTTGCGAATACGTCTTCAAAACCCCCTTATACAGATCATGGCTCAGACGCCGGTCGACCTTATAGGCGCCCAGATTGTTCATAAAAAAGCTGGTCAGGGGATTGGTAAATAGATTCTTCCCCGCTCCATAAGTCACCGGAGGAAGTCCGGCAGCGTAGAGCGACCACCCCACCAGAATGGAATCCATATTCGAACTATGGGTGGGCACGAAAACCAGGGTCCCTTTACGGGCTAGATTTTGCAGCGTCTTGATCTCGCCCTGGATCATGACTCGATCCGTGAGATCTCGAAGGTGATTCATGACTCGCTGCAGATCTCGGATCCCCTTTGGAACATCGGCGCCGGGAAGTTCCTGTGCCTTAAATAACAGCCCCAGTCCGATGGGCATCACACCGGTGGCCATCTTATACACCCAGGGATTAAACCGACCGGCGATATCATCGGCATAGCTCTCGATGAGAGAATTCAAAATTCGGCGCTTCTCTCGCTCCGACATCGTTGCCAACTGCTTGGAGACATTTCGCCACCAGGCAATAGAGCGCACCTCGTCTTCCGGCCCCTGCTCGCGCTTTAACCGCTCGATTTCCTGATAGGCCGCATCGTTGAGGATATATTCAATCCCGGTGCCTCGATCATCGCGAGAGGCACGGACAAAATTATTAAACGATCGCCGGGAGACGTCAGAGACCAGACGAGGTCGCTCCGAGCGCAGTCGAAACAGCGGAGAATCACCATTCATCATCGGGCCTCTCAACTCCATACTTTTTCCTCGCTTGAATTCAATTTGACGCATCATAGAACTCCCCCTGCGTCGCTGGCAAATCTAGTCTTCCACTCTCTCCTCATCCGACCCGTCATATTGCTCATCTTCAGAGTGATCTTGGTTTGCCGACTCTTCTTTCTGCGATTCCGAAGAGTCTTGTTCCTCAGCCACCGAAGACGGCTCAGATACTTGCGATGCCGGGATTTTCGACCCCGCCTCAGGCGAGTGCCAGGTACTTGCCACAAACCCCATACTAAAAATCGCCCGCATGCGCGGAGTCCCATAACCACTGGCCAATCCCACTCCTCCTCCCAACTGGGCAAAGATATTGTCGTATTGATACCGAGCCCCCACCAATAACTCCACAGGCATCTGGGCAACCGTTATCTCCTCGACGCCTACGCCTACTTTCCCGGCAAACTCTCCGACGATACGCAAGTCCGAAGGCGCCGGAACTGCAGTAATGGGAATCTCCCCGGCTACAGCCCAGGTCAACGCATCTCCCACCTCCAGCCCCGCTACCTCTCGGGTGGGACGCATCAAATATCCGGCGTTCACCGCGAACCTGGTTCCGTTATTGATCACCACATCACAGGCTAGCCGAACCGCACCTCGAAACTCTCCTCCCTGCAGTCGCGAACCATCTCCCAGCGGCAAATACAGATCGGATATCACTGCCACTGCCATTCCCTCCTGGGCCTCTGCCTCCCGAGTCGAAAAGACCTGAACCTTGGGCACCAGCCGGATATCTCCCAGTCCAACGCCCGCCCCATCCAGGTCCAGCCCCTCTATCGAAACGTCCCCCGAGGATTGCTGAATAAAGAGTGGGAGGTCGAGCCCCAGCTCGACGATATCATAGAGCCCCACGCTCCCCATCAGATTCATCATCGAATGCGAACCGACCACCGAGGCCCGCTCCCCGTCACTATTTCGAACCACCAGGGGGGCATTGCCGTGGTTGAGAAGCAGAAAACCTTGCCACTCCAGATGTGGTGAGACCATCGCCGAGCTGGCGCTGAGAAAGTTCCGGCTCTGATCCGGCATCGGCGAAAACTGCTGAAGGTCAAACCCCTCCTCCGCCCAGGCGCTGGTTCCCAGCAACGCACATATCCCGACGACCAGCGTAGCCATCAGGTTTTTTCGAACTCCAGAATACTGATACATCATATTCGATCCGAGAGATGAAAATGGAATTTAATTGCTGACCGGAACAGTAACAAATCGCAAAACATTCACACAAGATGGATCTGCCGTTGACCGATCCAAAAGCACTCTCAAACCAAGACTCCCGGGACAAGACCACCACAAAAACAACCACTTATCACTGTACCTGACACCCTCACAGCCAGCCTGAAATGGCGTCAAACCATAGGGCCCATCTCCCCCTCACCCACATGATTCTGCACACACCTTGCCCACAAAGATCTGCACGATATCAATCACATATCATAATGCCTGACACCGTTTTGGGCTCTCCGGGTAATATCCCATAATGAGGAGCACCTTACACTCTCCCGAGATACCATTGACTTCGCATTCCCCA
>SKNI01000406.1 GCA_007120615.1 Myxococcales bacterium
AAATCCCTTCATCTCTCTCCTCGACGATGCGCTGCATCGCCTGTGGGGCTCGATTTCGGGCTTTTGACGCTGATTTTGCCTCGTGACGACACGTCATGAATAATCCAGGCTAACATTCTGCGTGGGAAACAAGTACTTATCGGGCACCTCTATTGTCAATAGCGAGGAGCATGGACGTCCTCGTCCCGGCGCCTTCCCGCTTCTCACCATCTCAAAACCATCCCACCGCGCACCCCGACGGTAGAATGGGAGAGCGCCCCGCCCACCACGGTCATCGGAATCTCATACTCCAGGCGCAGGTGATCTCGTACGATCCCCACCCCATGCTGAAACCCCAGCCCTCCATAGGCCCCGTGAAAGCGGCGTTGCCGGGTAAAAGCGGCCCATAGAATCTGATAGCCGACCCGTCCGTAAAACCCGCCCCACCAACGCTCGGTCCTCGGCGTAAGGGCGCTTCGAACGCCAAGCCCCACGGCTCGAACGGGAAGTTCGGCCTGCTCCGGAAAGACCATCGTCTGGTGGAGGTACTCGCCGTCGACCCCGAAAAAGCGATGAAATTGCACGGTCAGCCCACCAAAATAGGACCGCAGATAGCGATCAAAACAGGGACATCCCGAGGACCGATAGGCCGAAGCCCCCAGGTGTGCGCGAAGCTCCACCGCGGGTCGCGCTCTCTCTTCGGCCTTCACCTCCCCGGGCCACAACAAAGAGAGGGAGAAAAGAATCATCACCAGCGAGAATAAGACCACCCTCATAGGTCCTCCTCGATGAGGCGAAGGGCTTCGGCCAGGACTCCGTCGGTTGCGGGATCTCCACTTCGGATCCCCAGCCCCTCTCGAAGGTCTTGCGGCGTAAGTTCGATCGCAATATCGGGCTCCAATCCCTGCTCAAAGTCCACTCCCTCGGGATCGACGAGTCGACGCCGGGAGTAGATAAACGGAAGCCCATCGACCAACTCCACCTGAATCCGCTGCGCCGAACCACCCCCGCTGCGCTCCCCGATGACCACCCCGAGATCGTGAAACCGCACCCGGTGAACCAGATAATTGGCCGCCGAGTAGGTAAAGACATCGCTCAACACGACCAGTCGACCCCGATAGGGCTCTCCCCGGGGAATGGCTTTGAGACGGGCTTTTACTTCTCCATCCCGTTTCTGAAGCTCGAAATCAGGAAGCTCCTCCTCGATAAAGCGCCCCAATAACAGATTGGGGTTGAGCCCTCGCCCCCCTCCGTTTTCCCGAAGATCCAGAATCAACGCCCGGGTGTCCCTCAACTCGCCGAGCAGCCCGTCGAAGACCTCGGCGTCGTCGACGAAAGCAAAAGAGGACACTCGAATATAGCCGACATCTCCAAACCGGCGTCCCTCCGGTGAGCGGGGCACTGCCTGCACCACCTCCAGCCTCTCAAGCAGAAGCTCTCGACTCTCTCCATCTCGCAAAAACCGAACCCCTACCGCTTCGCTTCGAGGACCGGAGAGAAGTGCTCTCACCGCACTTCGACGCCGGGCCTCGGGGGTCGACGCCGCGATCAATGGCAATAGCTCTTCGATTGTATCGGCTACGAGCTCTCCGTCGACTCCCACAATCTGGTCGCCGGCCTCCACGCCCTCCACCCCGGACCAGGCCACAAAGACCTCCTCTCCGATATCCCGAAGGGCCAGGGGTGGCATCCCCCGGGGCTCTCCGGCGGGAAGCCCAATCTGGGTATGACCGTCTTGAAGCGTCGCCAACACCCGCTGCAAATCTTCCAGAAATTGAAGGTCGTCGGCCCCAAGATCGATCTCCCGGAGTTGATGGGAAAATTTTCGAAGGCTCACTCCCTCTTTGTCTCCCACGAACGGATAAAACCGGACCACCCGGGCCTCCACCTTATCCTGGATGCAGACTCGCTCGGCCTCGGTCAGAGGAAATTCGCCACAGAGAGATTCGTCGTCTTCGGTACAGCCAGCGAAGAATAAGAGTGTCAACGCGATCCACATCCAGGCACAAGCCCTGGCCAACCCGGCACCCTCCCGAAGCTCCCCCATACCCTTGCCCTTCCTCTGCGTCCTTGGCCCCTTGGCGATTTCCCTTGCCCTTCGCTCTTTCCTCTACACCCGAATATCAGCGTTTGCCCCGCCCAGATCGGGCCTCTCTCGAAGCCACTGCAAAACCCGTCGGCACTCCAGACGTTCTCCGGAGCGATAAAACGCCCGGTACACGGCGTCGAGGAGTTCGTAGTCCTCGCGATAGTCCATGGTCAGGCGCAGATCGCTGCACAATTCGGGGTCCGGCTCGGGGTAGGCCACGTCAAAGGCGTGGGGCCGTCTCTTGATGAAGAGCGAGACGTGCTCTCTCTCCTCGGGATCGACGGCGAGAAGATGGGCGTCCACAAGGGCCTGATAGCGGTAGACTTCGCTGCCAAAGCCCCGGGTCAGCCCGGTCTTTTCAAAGTGGGCGTCAACCCCGTCGATGTCCTCATCGACCAGCTTCTTGATCATCCTCTCCAGGTGGCTCACGCTGACCAGGGGATTGTCGCCGGTGACCCGCACCACCACGTCAGGAGGGTCGTCGCATAAGGCCAGATAAAATCGACTCAACACGTCCTTATGAGGCCCCCGAAAGGGGCGCACCATGGGTTCGTCGAGCCACTCCAGAAAATCGACGATCGGGTCGTCGTCGGGCTCGGTGCTGGTGGCCACCACGATCTGGTCGATGAGCTCGACGCTCTTGATTCGCTGAATGATATGCCACAGCGCGGGGCGATCTTTTAGAGGCATCAATACTTTGCCCGGCAGACGACTCGAACCCATGCGGGCCTGCACGACGGCGATGATATCTTGTCTCTGATACATGTCGTTATTCCTTATCGCGGATGTTCACCACCTGGATCATCGAACTTCATCATCGAACTTCTTCAGAGAGCCTTTGAAGAGGCCGGCCGAGATCACTCAATTGACGCAATTCCACAGGGGTGGCACTCAAAATATGATCCCCGTGTACCCCTTTGATGGTCTTATCGAGGGTGAAATGCTTCTCCACGAATCGAGCTCCTCGACTCAGGGCCAACAGACATCCCTCGATGCCGTGCATATGATCGCTGTAGCCGTAGAATCCATCGGCCCCAAAACGTTGCGGTAATCCTTTGAGATCAGCGGGATAGGTCGGATAATGGGACCGACAAAATACGTACCGCAGCCGGTCGGTAGGAGGTCCGAAGGGAAATGTCTCCTTCTCCCACCAGCCCAGCGACACAAAGGTCTCTTTGCCCTGGGCCAGGACCTGTCGAACCAGGTCGGGATTCTCCACCACCGTACGAGAGGCGATTTTATAGCGATCAGGCTGCAGCGGTCGGGCCAACTCCAGAGCATCCTCGGAGATGATCGACGCCATAAATTCAATCTCCCACCACTGACACCAACTCTTGATCTGGCGAGCCATATCGGGGTCGATATGATTCATCTGATCGGGCCCGTCTCTCCAGCCGAATTGAAATTTGGCGATGTCCGCCCCCGAGAGTTTTGCCTGACGAATCAGCTCGTAGGCCAGATCAAAATTTCCCTCGTGATTGAGTCCTATCTCTGCGACGAGCAACATTTTTCCCCCTAAAAGCCCGACCCCGCACGGCTCTCATGTCGCAAGAGCCGGTCCAGGAGCCAGGAATCGAATTGACTCTTTAATTGAAAACTATCTCGCCTTGGCATGACGATATGGCTGATCTCTTCGCCGTGGTAATTGGCCGGGCGAATTACATCTCGCCAGACCGCGGTGATCGCGCCGTTGAACACATAGAGCCCTTCGCGCTCCAGCCGAAGCCGGTGCATCATGGCCGGATTCAACGGCTCCAGACCCTTGTTGCCGTGGGTAAAATGAACGTCGTAATCCTCATAGACGCTGATCACACTGTCGGCGTCGTATAAGATCAACGAGTCCAGGGCCTTGACGATATATTTGGCTCCTCGAAGCGGGGAGTGCGCGCTGAGGACGACGACGATATCGGGATGAAAATCCTCCTCCATCTCCAGGCGATCAACCGCATCGAAGACGACCTCGCTCAGCTTTCGATCCGCTCTCGAGAGGGTCGCCGGCCGAAGCATCGCTCGCACATCCCGGCTGTGGCAGTGCTCCACGACCCTCTCGCAGTCGGTGGTCACCCAGAGGGCGTCGAATTTGGAGGACTCTCTGGCCGCATCCAGGGTATGATCCAGAAGGGGCCTCCCTCCCACCTCGGAGAGGACCACGTCGGGCAGTGATTTATAGGTGTTTTTGGCCGGAATAAGCCCCAGAATACGGGGCCTGACGTGGCCCTCGATCTTCTCCACCATCGACCGTTTGATTTTGCGCCGGGCGTTTAAGAGGCGGTCCTCGTCGCGACTCAGGGAGTTGTCGTGCTGGCGGTACGAAAAGAGGGGGGTGGTGATATTCTCCACGTCATAGCTTCGTGAGACCTTCAGCCATAATTCGTAGCCATCCTG
>SKNI01000580.1 GCA_007120615.1 Myxococcales bacterium
CTGGCTCGCCATGGAGTACGCTCCCGGAAGTTCTCTGGAGAAGATGCCCGAGGCCATGTCCTGGGCTCAGCTAAAGCACCTCATCTTGCAGATCCTCGACGCCCTGGCCCACTCCCACGCTCGCCAGCTGGTCCATCGCGATCTCAAGCCGGCCAACGTCCTTCGCCGTCCCCAATCCAACACCGAAGGCCTCGACGATTGGATGCTCTCCGACTTCGGTATCGCTCATGTTCGCGACCCCAAAGTCTCGGGAAGCACCGGCGACATCCAGGCCCTCACCGCCGGCACTCCCCTCTTTATGGCCCCCGAACAATTGAACGGGGACTGGCGAGATTACGGGCCCTGGACCGACTTATATGCCCTGGGCTGCATGGCCTACCTTTTGGCATCCGGAACCCCTCCGTTCACCGGCGACTCGGTGATCGCCATCGCCATGAAACATATGTCCGATCCGGCGCCCCCGCTGAAGCCGATGATGGCTCTGCCTCCGGGGTTTGAAAACTGGATCCGCAGGCTATTGGTCAAAGATATCGGTACTCGTTGTCGACACGCCGCAGACGCCGCCACCGATCTTCTCCTTCTCGGCGACCCCGAGGGAGAGGTTCAACATTCGACGCAGTCCCCCGGATTTGACATCGCCGAAACCCCGACCCTCGGCGCTACCCTGCTCTCGGCACCCGATTCGCTCAGCCCCCCCACCGAACTCCTCGATCACGGGAATCTGCGAGATACCCTGGAATCGGACCGCTTCTACGCGCCCTCAGATATATCCAGTCCTCTGGCTCGAGCAAAGCGAGTCATCTCCCCGCCGGCTTCCTGGAAGCGGCCCACCCTGGAAGAAGGATTTCGGACCATCCCCAGCGCCGGCAAAGGCATCTTTGGTCTGCGCCAGATCCCGGTGGTCGGCCGCATCGCCGAGCGCGATCATCTCTGGAATGAGTTTCGAAACGTCTGCGCCAACGGTCGCCCTCGGTGCGTGGTCATTCGCGGAACCGTGGGTATGGGAAAGACCCGCCTGATGGACTGGCTCTCGCTTCGCGCCGACGAGTTGGGGGTGGCCACGACCCTTAGAGCCACCCACAGCCCGATCATGAACGCCACCGAGGGTCTTCCTCGAATGTTTCAATCTCACCTCACCGCTACCGACCTCGGTCGGCCGGCCCTTCTTCGACGCCTCACCGAGGCCTACCGCACTCATTTCGGGGAGGTCGCTCCCGACGAATTGGAGCTCGCCGCCCTCGTAGAGTGGATGAATCCACTCACCGACGAGATGCCTCCCGATGACATTCCCCGCGTTCAGCTGGAATCTCCCCTGGAGCGTCACACCCTGGCCCGAACTCTTCTGCAGCGCATCGCTCTTGAGCGGCCCATCATCCTCGGCATTGAAGACGGCCACTGGGGTCAGGATAGCCTGGCCCTCGCTCGCCATCTTCTGGCCAATAATGACCATAATTTTCCCCTCCTCATCGTCGTCACCGTTCGCCATGACGCCCTCTCCGGACGACTCGCGGAGAGAGAGTATCTCCAACTGGTCACCGAAGAGGACAATTCATCGGTCCTGGAGCTTGAACCCCTGACCACCGACGAACAACGACGCCTTATCAGCTTGATGCTGGGACTGGATAACGCCCTGATTGACCGCATCTCCAACCACTCCGACGGAACCCCACTATTCGGCGTTCAACTCATCGAGGACTGGGTCTCTCGAGATATCCTTCAGGAAGGTAAAAGCGGCTATCTATTACCAGAGGACGAAGAATTCCCCGCTGATATCCACGAACTCATGGAGCGGCGTACCGACGAGATCGCCTCCGAATGGCACGACGAAGCCCAGATTCGCATGGCCATGGAGATGGCCGCCGCGCTGGGAATCGACGTGGACCGCTCTGAATGGGAACGCCTCGGCAAACTTCTGGGCTGTGAACTCTCCACCGAGTTAGAAGACCACCTGATGCTGCACGGCCTCGCCGTCCCCCGCAGCAATAGCAATGGATGGCGATTTCGGCTCCCTCTCTATCGGGACTCCCTGGAGGCCATCAGTCAACGGGAGGGTCGCTGGAAGAAGATCAACGCCGCCTGCGCCGAGATCATCGCGTATTCCACGGAAAACGGAACCTGCCTGGCCGAGAGACGAGCTCGCTATCTTTTGGCCGCCGAGCAGCCCGACGAGGCAATCCCCCAACTATGGCGAGCGATCAAAAGCCGCACCGAAAACAGCGCTTATATCCAGGCCATCGCCCTTGTCTCAATGCTCGGCGAGACCTTTGACCATCTCGGATATTCCGATCTCCACGAGGAGCGAGCCCGTCTGCACGTGCATCACGCCGAAGTCTTACGCTTTCGCGGCAACGTCGACACCTGCCGAGAGCTACTCGACCAGGTCCTCAACTGGCAGACAACTCTTTCGGACTCCATTCTCGCCGATGCTCACAGGGTCCTGGCAAATACTGAAAACTTCGTCGGTAATCCGACCCTCGCGCTGACTCATTACCAGAAAGCACTCTCCATCTTCGAGACGCTCGACGATGGCCGTGGGATCGCTCGCTCACTCCACGGTATCGGCTGGCTTCGAATCATTCTGGGCGACCTCGATGCCGCCGCCGTCGCCTTTCAACAAGGCTTTGAGATCGCCATGGAATCCGATGAACTCCTGGCCGCGGCCTGGTGCATGCAAGGGGTCACGGAGATGACGATGCACACCGGTGATCCCGAAGCAGAAACCCACGCTCGAAGGGCACAAGAATTATTCAACGCCAACGGCTGTCGAAGCGGTCTCAGCGTCATCCACCGCTCCCTCGGTGATATGTCTCGACGACAGGGCGACTTTCCGCGCGCCCGCAGCCACTATGAGAAGGCCCGTTATTTCGCCGAGAGTTCCGGTCACGTCCTGGCCAGCGTCGCTGACGCTCTCTTTGCATTTTGCGACGTCTCCGAGGGAAACACCGATGACGCTCTGCGCCGGTTTCGTCACCTCGACACGGTGACCCGAGAGAAGATCTTTCCCTTATACCTGCCCGTGGTTCCGCTGGGGAATCTATTCGTCGCCGCACACGATAATAACCATAAGAAATTCGACGAATTGCTCCAATATCTCACCGAAAACCTGCCCCCCGTCACCCCCATCGCCCAGGACATCCTTCTACTTTTGGAGCACTCAGCCATAGCCTGTGAAGAGCGTGGCGACCGTCCGCGCGCCGAAGCGGCCCGAACCCTGGCTAACCGCTACAGATCGAAGCGCTCGGCCACCGACTGAGGTACGAAGAAGTGATTTACGCTGATCGACGGGTTATGACCGTTCGGCCTGGGATAGGGATAAATCGTGCGGGTCCGCGCGCAATACTGATCAAGGCGCACATAGCCGGCCTCGCTCGCACACTCACTCCAGGCCGCTCTCAGCGGGGGTCCAAGCCGCGGGCGCGGCCTCGGTGAGGCGGGGCGAAGACACTGCCCGGACTTCTCGTGCACATATTTGAATCCGGCGTGATAGGTATTATACGCTGTGGCTCTCAAATCATCGACGGAGAGCGCGTTCTCCTCGGTAAATAAGAGCAGTATTCCCGCCTCGTGATAGCCTCGAAACACCTCCGCCATCTTCTCATCGGTCTGATCGCGGACCTCGTGAAACCCATTGCCCACCAACATCACCGCTCCTTTCGGGGCGCCCTCATGGTCTTCGATGGCGGCGATCAACTTCTGTGGCTTTCCGATATCGGCACGACGAATAAAAACCATATTCGACGGCAACCTGCCGGCCCTCTGCTCGGCCTCGGCCGCATCAATCGCAGCGTCCTCGAGATCGGCACCGAAATAGCGAATCTCTTCCTCTCCGGAGCGCTCAAATCGCTGCCTGGTCGCCTCACCTCGACCGATGGCGTGCTCGATAAAGACATTATATTCAAAGCCCGTATCTTCGCAGAATTGATCCAATGAATCGTTGGCCCGCTGAAACGTGCGCCGATTGGCGTCCTGGCTGGCGCCGATATTTTCCCCGCGACGTACCCAGACTTTCTTTCGTCCCTGCATCAAAATCTGACGGCCCATCTTCATATAGGAGACATAGGTCTGAATGATCCCAAACGGGCCGGGCCCCCTGGCCAGTCCCCGCTGCCCCAGCTCCGTAACTTCCAGGTCGTCGTCCACCCAGCCGGCCGACTCCAAGATCGCCAGCCCCGCCGATGCCGCCGCCGGAGACTGCTCCGAGAGCATTGTCGCATCCCACCGTCCGCCTGCGCTCATCTTCGATGATAAATCGGCCGCCCTCAGCCCCAGAACCAGCGGCACCAGAAGATACCCCGTTCGCACCTCATCGGGTGTGGGAATCCAATGATTTTGCTTCAACTCCTGGCGTCTCTTCGGTGCCTGATCGCCCAGCGCTATCAACGCCTCTTCTTGCTCTCTCGTCAGCGATTCACCTTCAAAACACTTCTTCCACAGCGGCGTCGCC
>SKNI01000351.1 GCA_007120615.1 Myxococcales bacterium
GGGGAAAGAGCAGGCGCTGGCGGATATTATCCTCCAGATGCATCACCTGAGCGGCCTTCAAAAATTGTTGATGGGCCAGCCGAAGCATTGGACTCTTCCATTCTTCGGCCCGCGCTCGGACCCGTTCAATGGCGTAGCGAATGGAGCGACTGAGCAACTGACTGTTGATCTGGCTTTTGACCAGATAATCCTGGGCCCCCGCCTCCACCGCCCGGGTCGCCAGTTGCATATCATCCATCCCCGTCAAGATGACGATCGGGGTCGGTGATATCTCGCCGCGAAGTCGCAAAAAACTATCGAGCCCTGCGCTGTCGGGGAGCATCAAATCGAGGAGGACCAGGTCAAATTTCTGCTCCCCGGTCAACTCAATCCCCGACCCAAGATCCCCGCATACGCTGACCTTATAGGGCGGCTGCTCCACCCCTGTGAGCAACCTCTCAATTAACTTTGCGTGAACCGGATTATCCTCAACGACGAGAATCTCAACTGCGCTACCGACCATGACCACCACCCCGTATGAAAACCTCCATCCACCGGTGCCACAACATTTGCAGCGCCGCCGACGGGTCGGGCCGAATCTAAACACCATTTCTCGAGGTCGGCTCCTTTTTGAGTTGAATGTCTTGATAATATTCGTAAATCGCCGGGAGTATGTTATTTCTCAGTACCTGATCCCAGGTGGTGATAGTGAGGAGTATATGATGCAATTTTGGAAAATCCCGACGACCCTCGCCCTGCTCCTCATAATTCTGAGCCTGGGCACCACGGTGCTGGCGGAAGAAAGCCCGGCTGACGACTCCGATTCCACCCTCGCCGCAAGTGAACTAATACTGATGGAGCGCAGTCCTCGAGTGGAAGTGGGCGCCAATCTCCGAAGTGATTTCGGCGTTCACGCCCTTCGCTTCGACGCCGCATACAGCGCCGAGCATTTTCGGGTCCTCCTCACCCTCGATCCCTGGTTCTGGACCGACGGCCAGAGTAGCACCGATCTCCTCGGATTTTACCGCACCTCCGGTTTGGAACCCTTTTTGGGTTGGCGCCTCAACGCCATTCCCGCCGTCGACGGCGCCCAACTCCAGCATAATCTTCTGCTGGGAACGGCCCTTCGATTTCCCGACTTCTGGGGAGGCCGAATCTCCGGACAATGGGGTTTTGAGACGGCCTTGATGCTCTATAAACACGGCGGCGGCGTACCTTCCAACTCCATCAGCTTTGCCTCCGGCCGACATTATCTGGACTTTATTAACTTCGGCATGTTCGCCCGATTCCACTATAATATCTCTCTGGGAGGCCGCTGATGACTGGGCCCTTTCCCCTGATTAAGCGCCCTTACCTGCTTGGTTTCACGGCCGCCATCGCCGCTCTGTCCATGGGCTGTGTCGATGACTACCAACCCGTCGTCATCTGCCACAACGCCAACTGCGTGGAACCCACCGCCCCCGAAGAAGACAGCACCATGGAGACCCTGGAGGCTTCCCTGGAGCTCTTCGATGAGGAGCGAGGTCGCCCCTTTATAGATGGCATGGAGATCGACACCTTCTGGTGGGGCGAGGAAGCACAATGTTTATTCGCTCACGATCTCGATCATCCGGAGCGCGCCGTCACCGCCGACCATGCCGTCGATCGGATCAACGCGGTCCTCAGCGAGCGCGCCCAGGCCGATATCCCCCTGACCCGATCCGCCGACCGGTACACGATCCTCATTGAGCTAAAGGGCCATGTGGCTCCCAGCAAAGAGGACACCCATACCGCTGAGCAGCTGGCCGACCACGCCGCCTGCGGCATCGATATGGCCCAGAGTTTGATCGCCTCCGCCGATGAGCACCAATATCAGGTCGAAGTGGTCTTTATGTCCTTCGCCCCGGCTCTTCTGCAGGGTCTCTTTGATGACCCTCGATATTCGGACCTCCAGGCCCAGGAGCACCCCGTGGCGCTTACCATTTTGCAGGGAATTCCCCGCCCCCTTGATATTCAAACCGTCCCCCTCGACCAATTCCCTGATGATATCGGGATTGATCGAGTCTCGGTCCATCCCCATTGGACCCGGGATCCGGCCTACGAGGTCTTTCAGTCCCGAGAGTTGGAGTTGGGCTACTGGATGTTTAATATCGTGCCCGAAACCCTGCGGGCCATCGAGGTCCACAGGCCCCGCTCTATTACCACCAGTCAGGCACCCACCCTGGCGGGTTGGCTGGATCGAAACTTCCCCTGACATCACTTTCTCTTGTCAGCGGCCCAATCCTGCGTTATCGTCACCCTTCGAGTGTCAAAAGCTGTAAACTTTCAGGGTTAGGACACAGAAAATAAAATGGCGATGCGCTTAGCGCACCGCCATATTATCACCGCTTAAATGGGCGTACCTGGACTTGAACCAGGGACTTCTTCCGTGTGAGGGAAGCACTCTCCCACTGAGTTATACGCCCGTACTTCGGACTGCAGGGGTAGCACGCAGGCTACCTTCTGACAAGTCTGGAATCATGAATCTCAATCAAAAGGGGAGACCCTGGTGACTGCAAATAAAATTATCATTATTGGCACCGGTTATGTGGGCAAAGAACTCGCCCGTCAGGCCATCGATGCCGGCCTCGAGGTCGTCGGGACAACCCGCAACGACGAAACGATCCAGACCCTTCACGACCTTGGGGCCACCGTCTACCGATGGAGTGTCGATGATGAGCAGGCCCCCTGGGTTTCCCATCTAGGACCAGACACCGCAGTGGTCTACTCCATTCCCACGCTCTTTCGTTCCTATCAAGAGGTCACTGAAACCGACGGGGTCGGCTCAATGCCCCGGCACATCATTCCCATCGATCGGGTCTTAACACTCTGCGAAGAACGAGGCTGTGACCGATTTATTTATCTCTCTTCTACCTCCGTCTACGGCGATCACGGCGGCGAGTGGGTCGATGAAACCAGCCCCCTTCGGCCGGCCTCGCCCGTTGGAAAGATGCGAGCCGACATCGAATCCCACCTGATGAATCGAAACTCAATCGGTGCGGTTACTATTGCCCGGCTAGTGGGCATTTACGGTCCCGGGCGCACCCTTCTCGACTATCTCCAGAGCGGGCGCTACTCCCTGGTAAACGGTGGCAAAAAAGTCACAAACCGCATTCACGTTCACGATATCGTCCGGGCCATTCTTGCGATCATCGACCAGGCTCCCCGGGACCCCCGGATCTATAATCTTACCGACGGCCATCCCCAGACGGTGCGCGATCTCATTGAATTTATTACCTCGGAGACCGGCATCGACCGGCCTCCGGAAGAGTCTCTTGAGGAATACGCCCGTCGCAAAGGACCTAATTCGCTGGCTCGCTGGAAAAATAGCATCCGAGTGCGAAACGACCGCCTCCGCCAGGAATTTGACTTCCAGCCGGAGTACCCCGATGTCTTCTCAGGGTATAAAGCACTCCTTAAAAAGCATTGAGCTTGCCTTTTCGGCCTGATCGATCAGCTATCAGCTTTTTAGATATTGCTCCAATCCTCGGTTGACCTGGGTCAGATTCGGAGTGATCAGGCGAACCACGAAGCTCTCAATGACATTACCGATCTTTCCCGCTCCAAGTCTCGGCACACCGGGGATCTTTCGAGCGTCTACGTTTAGCTCGCCCTCAATGACCACTTCCGTCTTGCCTTCCCCTTTCTCCAGATATTTGGTGGTGCCCTTACAGGTGACGGCGTCGCTCAAAAACCCGACCTCCATAACCCAGTCACAACTCCACTTATCCTCATTCCAGGTCGCTCGATCGATCCACTCCAGCATCTCCGGCTTGATAAACGCCTGAGCCAGCCGGGGTACTTCATCGGAGTCGGCCTTCCACAGATTGACCACCTTGACGGTCTTATCATCGACGTCATCGCGGCTTTTGACTTCGATGTCTTTGACGTCCGGAAGGTAGGGGAGCAATTTGGTCAACTCATCGCGAAAGGTAGAAAATACCACGTCTCGATCGTGCTTTACTTCGTCTTTGATACTGATCTTGGCCATTTCAAACTCCATACCTGGATATCTCCGACAGAAAACGATCAAAGGCGGCTAAAGCCACCTTCGACGTCGAACCAGAGGATACCGGACTACTGATTGACTCTTCGATATTCGTCTTCGATTATTCGAAAAATTCGGCATTCAACCGGATATAATCTTCCCATTTCTCCGGGGTTTCATCTTCTTCAAAAATCGCTTCGACCGGACACTCCGGCTCGCAGGCGCCGCAGTCAATGCAGATATCAGGGTCGATATAGAGTTGGATTCCTTCGAGTTGAGCGTCCTCACCGGCCGCCTTGATATCTTGAATTTCCTCCACCGGAAGTGGGCCGTGGATGCAATCCACGGGGCAAACTTCCACACATGATGTATCACAATATCCGATGCAAGGTTCGGTGATCACAAACGTCATTCGCTACTCCTTTTTGGTGCATATTCGCAATAATGACAGCGGCTCA
>SKNI01000480.1 GCA_007120615.1 Myxococcales bacterium
GTCGGGAATGGACGAAATGAGCGGCGTGATCTGCAGCCCGCTTCCGAGCGATCTCGGGATCGTAGAAATCCTTATCGCTCAAGGCCACATCACCGGTGATCCGGTGGTATTTCAGCCCCGTATTGTGGCGAATTCCGTCGGGATGAATAAACGGAGCCACCTCCTCCATGGGAAGATCGTAGCCTCGATCGCGGTAAAACTCACGGTAGTCAAAATCACCGGGATAGCCTTCATCAGCGCTCCAGACCTGAGCGCTGGCGAGCTGGTCGCGACCGAAAAAAGCGACCCCCGAGGGGGAGATGATCGGGGCGTAATTGCCATAAATCGGCGCCGATTCGGCGCAGACGATCCCATTTTCCTCCAGACAGGCAAATCCGATCCCTTCGGATGCAAGATAAGCTCCTACGCCGGGAGTATAGGCGCATTCCGCCACCCAGATTCCTCGAGGATCGCGACCGAAGCAGGCTCGAAAGTGATCGAGGCCGACCCGCACCTGGGCCAGACGTCCGGCGTCGGTCGCCATAAATGGAAGAATCGGGTGGGTCCCCACGCAGGTCATCAACTCCAGGCGACCGGAATCGCCGTGGCGCCCGAAGGCCCCGATCACATCCGAGCCCAACTCATCGACAAAATAGCTGCGAAGCCCCTGAAATCGATCCCGATAATAGCCGGCCAACCCCTGCAGCCGTTCATCTTCGCCGGCTCGCGCTAGCTCGTCTTCTGAAAATGCGATCAACCGATCCAGATGAGCGATAAACCGCTCCCGAAGCAGATAATCCCCCATCATCGCCAGAAGGGGAGCGCTTAAGCTCACCGTCATTGCCCCTGGAATCTGGTCTTCTTCCAGTCGATCAAGGGCCTGCAACAGCGGCAGGTAGGTCTCGTGCATCGCCTCGTAGAACCACATCTCTTCGAGGTGATATTCGTGCTCGGGATGTCGGATAAACGGAAGATGTGCGTGAAGGACAATACTCAGATGAGCGCCCAGAGTCATATCAACCTCTTAATGAGAGCGACCCCCGGGCCGCAAAAAGTAGAAATTCTGTCCTAACCCCTGCCACGAACGGGTACCGAGTGGGAGGAGCCCGCCGCAGTATGGGAGCTGCCTGCTTTGACGGTAGCCGCCGGGAAGCGCCCATGGGTAGCGTGTTCGTGCGCCTTCGGTTCTACATCAAGACCGTCAGAAGTCCAGTGTACCTGTACGAAGGCCGCCGGCTCTGCTCCCGCCTCCCGACGGGGTGCCGAAATCACTTCGCTTCTGCACACCCCACCTGACCAGGCCAGCTCACAGCGATGAGGAGCGCCGGGGCGGGAAAACTGAATAAACCGTCCTCCCAGCGCATCGACCACTTCAAACCGCTGTACTTCCTCAAAGTCGCCCCCCTGCCCTCGGACCAAAAGCCGCAACGTCGCCGGGCTTTGATCATTTGCCTCCGCACCGGGCCATTCCCAGTAGATATAGCCCACCTCGGGGTTCCGAGAGAGCAAAACCACCTGCGGTTGCCCGGCCTTGGCCATTCCCAGTTGCTCAGATTGTTCCATCATTTTCCAAATCCTTTTTCAAAATCCTATCCGTCGTCCCCCTCCTCTTGCTCATCTTGGATCGCATCGTAGATCTCCTCGCGGTAAATGGGAACCTCCCGCGGTGCGATTATTCCGATTCGGACTTGATTGCGACGAATCTCTTTGACCACAATTTCGATCTCATCGCCGATTCGTATCGATTCCCCGACCTTCCTGGTTAGGGTCAACATAGGGCCCACTCCTTTCCACGAGTGTAACGACTGAAAAACTCCTGTTTGAGCTTGCGGGCAATGCGTACGCTTCTCAGTCTATTTTGGTCCTCCAGGACAACCTGTGCCCGCCCTGAATGCCGTCCACGGCACCTCAGATCGCGATCATCCCGTAGTATAACGGTTGAAGACATTGTATTCATGCCCAAAACCATTTCCTGCGAACCCTTTTAGTTTCATATCGGTGCAATTTCCTCAGCATCCATGCCGATTCCTACTTGCACCTACATTGTGCTCATCCATAAAACGACAGGATCGCCCTCAGGTCAAAAAAAACCTCAACTAAAACTTCAGATACTTCCAAAAGATCGCCTCCGCGGCGCGGGTTGTGTAGAAACCACCCGCACCGACAAGTTCCTTAACATCCCATACCAGCACGAGGCATTGAATTAGAAAGGCCCAACAGCTACACTTATCAACGACTGATTCTAACTCGTTGAATATCCTGAAACGTTGATACCAAATACGGCACTCTTCAGCCGTCGCTTCTACCGCGGATTCAATATGAGCACTTCTAATTTCCAACGACAGTCTTCGCTCCCAATTTGCTTCCTTGCGATAGGAGTCCTCTTTTTGCTCCTCATCAGCGGATGCAGTGATGACCTGATCGACGGCCAGAATTCCAGCCAATGCCAGAGTGGAGAGACCTGGAACCCCGTTCAGGAGAGATGTGTCTCGGGAAGCGGCGACGGAAGCGGCGACGGAACCGGCGACGGCTCCTACCAGAGCTGCGATGACGTTGTATGCGGTACGGGAGAGGCTTGTTTCCGGGGCACCTGCCGTCCTCATTGCGACGATATTGGCGATTGCGTCGCCGGTCTGGAGTGTGTGGACAACGCCTGTGTCGATCCCGATGAAATCGGCGACGGAGATGGCGGCGACGGTGACGGCGGATCCTCGTGCATCAACTTCGCCTGCGATCAGGTGACCTGTCCGGCCGGACAGCCGTCGACCAGTATCTCCGGGCGGGTGACCATTCCCTCTGTCACCCTTCCCCTGGCCGACGTGGTCGTGTACGTCCCCAACCGTGACGTCGCTCCCATCGTCGATGGAGTCTCCTGCGAACGTTGCGAGGATCAATTCTCCGGCAGCCCCCTGGTCCAGACCACCACCGACGTAAACGGCGAATTTACTCTGGAGAATGCCCCCGCCGGGACCAATATCCCGCTGGTCATTCAGATCGGTAAGTGGCGTCGTCAGGTCTCCGTTCCTTTCGTCGACGAGTGCCAGGACAATCAAATTACCGATGAGTCGATCACCCGACTTCCCCGCAACACACAAGAAGGGGATATGCCGCGGATCGCCGTCACCACCGGTTCCTGGGACGCCATCGAATGTCTGATTCGAAAGATCGGAATCGACGAATCCGAATTCACCCACGAATCAGGCGATGGACGAGTCAACTTCTTCGCCGGCCGCGGCGGCACCAACAGTTATCAGGGCGGCTTCGGAGACGGAAGCAACTTTACGACCGCCTGGGATTGGTGGGGCAGCCTCGATAATTTGATTCCTTACGATATCATTCTCCATTCCTGCGAAGGCGATACCTACGCCGGTGACAAATCAACTGCCGCTCGTCAGGCCCTTCAAGATTTCACCGAGATGGGCGGCCGGGTCTTTCTTTCTCACTGGCATAATATCTGGCTCAGCGGCGGACCCGCCGACTTCCAGTCGGTCGCCAACTGGGGCAGCAGCCTCACCCCCGATCCGGTCACCGGCTATATCGATGACTCTTTTGAAAAGGGTGAGATTCTTCGCGACTGGATGTTTGAGACCGGCACCACGCCCATCGGCTCCTTTCCCATCCACGAGAGCCGTGGAACGATCGCTTCGATCAACACCTCGTTGACCCAGCGGTGGGTCTGGCTGCAGCAGGATAATCGAACCCAATATTTCAGCTTCAACTCTCCGGTCACCGCCCCGGGCGACGAACAATGCGGTCGGGTAGTATTTAGTGACATCCACGTGGCCGCCGGCGATAACTCCTCTCCCAGCCATCCCTATCCCTCGGGCTGCACCTCTTCGGGATTTACCGATCAGGAAAAAGCACTGGTCTTTATGTTCTTTGACCTCTCTGCCTGCATCATCCCCGATTGTGAACGTCTGACCTGTGACGACTTCGCAGGTGATTGCGGCGAGTTTGCCGATGGCTGCGGTGGTGTCCTCGAGTGCGGAGAGTGTTGTCTGGAGCTCACCGAAGAGTGCACCTCTGATGAAGAATGCTGCGATAGCCTCTGGTGCGACGATGATACCAACCGCTGCACCGATCGCTGTCGGACCAACGGAGAGCGTTGCACCGACGCCAGTCAATGTTGCGGCACTCAGAGTTGTACCGGTAGCCCCGGAAACGAAGGCACATGCACGCCCGGCTGAGCGGAAACTTGCCCCGAGCTAGTCGTCGAGATCCAGACCCAACGCCCGGGCGATCGCGGCTGCATCTCGGGGCACCTGGCCTTCGTTGACCGGTCGTACCCGATAATCCATACAACGGCGCAAGATCGCCTGCAGCGACTCTCCGGTACCATCGCCGGAGGCGATCTCCCGTCGTAACTC
Organism: Myxococcales bacterium; assembly: GCA_007120615.1. Lineage (GTDB taxonomy): Bacteria > Myxococcota_A > Bradymonadia > Bradymonadales > Bradymonadaceae > SKNI01. The sequence goes on from SKNI01000480.1 coordinate 4,347, forward strand.
CTCCTCATCGATGCGCAGACCCTCAACCTGCAGCCGGGCAACGCCCGGGGCATCCGCCAGCTGTGGGAAGTGGGTCGCTACCACCA
>SKNI01000370.1 GCA_007120615.1 Myxococcales bacterium
GGCGCGATGAAGATGGTTCGGTGCGAGCCGCAGAGTTTCCATTCAGCAACCTCCTGGCAACCGTGGCGGAGCCCATCTTGGGTGAGGGAGGAATCATTGAGGTCCCCCACGACTGGTTGGCGATGCTCAAAGTCGAGGGCGTACCCTTTATCGTCGATGAGATTCAGAGCGGACTCGGTCGAGCGGGGAGTTTTCTGGCCTCCACCGACCCCGAAACCAGGGCGGTTGCCCCGGCGGATTGCATCTTGCTCGGTAAGTCTTTGGGCGGAGGCGTCGCCAAGCTGTCGGCGCTCCTGATCGCACGCAGTCACTACCTGGAGCATTTCGATGAATGGCGAGGATCGACGTACGGTGAGGATAGCTTCTCGTCGGCGGTGGGAATGGAGGTCCTGGAACTCATCGACCGCGACGATGTCGCCGGGCTGTCCAGGCGGGCCGGAGAGAGCCTGTGTGCCAGACTTCAAGAGGTACAAGAAGCCTACCCCCGGGTTATCACTGCAATTCGCGGGCGCGGCGTAATGATCGGTGTGGAGCTTTGTTACCCAAACGATCCGCCGTCGACCATGCTCCGGGCCTTTGCCAGACGGGGGCTCGGTTATCTTGCGGCCTCGTACTTGCTTCATCGACACGACCTGCGAATTCTTCCGACCACCTCCGCGCCGAGCGTACTTCGTCTGGAACCCTCGGCCTATCTCAGGTCCGACGAAAGCGAGAAAGTTGCCGCAGCGCTTCAGGAACTCGCCCGGGCCCTGGACACGTCCAATGCCTTTGAACTCCTCAGCCATCTGGTAGACGGAGCGGCTCCCGACATCGAACAAAAGCGAGAAATCGCCCGCTATAGCGCCGGGACCGAAGCGACTACGCCACGCTGGATTCAGCGCCAAGAGCCCGCCGAAGGGGCCATACGCGTGGCCTTTGTCCACCACCCGATGCATCCCTCCAAAGAGATGATTGCCGATGCCCCGTTGACCGCTCTCTTTAGCACCGAGCAACGACTGGAGCTGGGCGACCTATTGCAATTGGCCTCAGAGTTCGAACCGCTGATGTCGTTTTCCAGAAATTTCTACGAGGACAAGATCTGGATGGCCGGCATCACCGTGCCCGCATCACCACTGATGATGGAGTATTTTTATCGAACCGGTGACACTGACCTCATCGTCGACCGCCTGCAGGAAGCCGTGGCGCTTGCCGATGAGCTGGGCTGCGAGGCGATCACCTTCGGCGGGTTCACCAGCATCGTATCCGACGACGCAACTCTCTTGAGCCCCGTGGGAGATACCCAACTCTCGTCGGGCAATACCTTCACCGCGGCGGTCACTCTTCACCACCTTAAGAGAAGCTGTAACGAGTTAGGAGTCGATTTCAGCCCCACGTCGACGATAAACGTCGCCGTCATCGGAGCGCTCGGCAATATCGGTCAGGCACTGGCCGAATTGCTGGCTGTCTATGAACTTCCCAATGCTGAAATTACCCTCTTCGGGCGTCAGGGATCAGACGAGCGACTGCAAGATCTGCGCGACGAACTTCTGGCTCAGCGAGACGTCGAAAACCCCGACGCGTCCGGAACCATGGAGCTGTCGACGGACCTCGACGACGTCCAATCGGCGGACCTCGTAGTGGTCGCCGTCAACAGCGCCGAACCGATTCTCTTTGCTCGCCATATTGGTGAGGGAAGACCCGTGATCATCGCCGACGTATCGCAACCCCGGGCGACCAGCGACGAGGTAGAAAAAGCCCGGCCCGCGTCTCATTTCGTCGACGGCGGAGTGGTCCACCTGCCCAAAGACGGCGACTTCCTGCTCAGCCTCGACGCCCCGGCCGGCACCCTCTACGCCTGCGCTGCCGAAGCGCTCTTGATGGGACTGTGCGATGTGGAGATGAAATTGACCGGTCAGATCAAAGCCGAAAATATCCGACGGCTCTACGCCCTGGGCAAAGAGTGGGGATTTTTTGATTCTCTTGCCTGATTTTTCTGACTCGCTTCCTCATCCTTATGTCTTTAAGGAAAAGCATGACTTCATCGCCGATGGACAATCGATTCGGGTTCATCGCGTAACGGACGCTGATCCCTGACCCCCACTCACTCTCCACCCTCTTTATAGTCTTTGAGCTTATTTCGAATCGTCCGGGTGCGGGTTCCGGCGGGAACTCTCCGGGACCGCGAGGCCGACGTGCTCTCGCCTCAAGATCAAACCCCCTTGGCACCCTCCAAAACCTCGCAGTAACCTCACTCTCACGCACCATAACTAGATTCTCCGTAGTTCGCGGTGGGGGATCTCGCAATCCGATGTCGTCTGCCGTTGGCCTATGCCTGGCAGACACCAACTTGATGTGTGTGGAGACGATTTTGTCGCCGCCCACGAAAACGAAAGCGAGGTTTTTTATGAAGATTCGTGGCAGGGCAACCAACCATGTAAAAAACAGACGCATGCCTGTGGGGCGCTATATTTATGCCCTGGAGGATATGTCAGAGATAGCCAAGGAGCGCGCGCTCGCCGGGGTGAAGGAGGCCGTGGATAATGCGCTAGTGACGGGACGAAAGGCCAAGCGGGTGCAATTTTCCTACGAGCAGACCCGGGACCAGACGTCGAAGGCCCGGGGCCGTTCTGTGGAACTGGATCAGCAAATCGACGCCATCATCGTTGCGATCCGCAACGTGGTACGGGATAGGATCATCGGTATCGACGGTGACCCGATCGAAGAGGCGGCGCAGCTGATCCTGAAGACCGTCTATCCCCGGGGCGCTCGGGCCATTACTCACCTGAGTTTTGAGGCCCAACTCGCCACTATGACCGTCATGATCGAGCACTTCCGAAACGACCTCGCGGAGGCCGTCACCCTGACCGGTGTCGACCGTGAGGTGAGCCTGATGGAAGAGCTGGTCGAGGAGTTCCGAACGGAGCTGCGGGTCAGCGAAAAGCCGGGCGTCACCTACGATGAGCTCAAGGAAGCGATCTCAGAGCTCCACGAGCATACCGCTCTTGTCCGGGCCGTCTGTGTCGCCGCCTATCCCTCGTTGGACCAGGCTGCAACGGAAGCGCGGGAGTCTCTCCTCGCTCCCCTCGTCGACCAGGAGAACCGCGTCGCCGAGGCCCAGCGTCGGCAGCGGCGCGTCCTCGATGTCGACCCCTCCACGGGGGAAGAGATCGACGACGACCATGAGCCCGTTAGCGACGTGGTGATCGACGTGGAAGACCGGGAGCCATCTCCGGCGGCAAACGATCCGGTGGTCGACGAAGCGTGACCGAACCGCTCGAAAGCTCTACCCCCTCCTTCTCGGTGCGTGAAGGAGGGGTTTTTTATATCTACGCCCACTGTGAGGGGATTGATTATTAGTCTTGGTGCTGGTCCTCGAGCTCGATCTGGTCCTCGATCTTGGTGTAAATTTCTTCGGTGTTTTTTAGGTCTTTTCTGTCTTTAGAAATCACGAATACTGGGACAGACGACAGACCGTTTAAACAAGCGACGAGACCGAGACCGAGACCGAGACCGAGACCGAGACCGAGACCGAGACCGAGACCGAGACCGAGACCGAGACCGAGAACGAGACCGAGAACGAGACCGAGAACGAGACCGAGAACGCCCTGGCTGTAACTTGCTGAAAATTATCACTAATTACTGTCCCGGAACGAGTGGGTGTCGGATGGGGGCCACCCCTCCCCCTTTTGAGAACGATGATCGACCCTTTTGAGATATCTGTCCCGAAAAAACCGATACGTCATCTGGATAGAAGGGGGTACCCCCGGGTGGCCGACCCATGGGTCCTCGATTTCGGAGCGAAAATATTGGAAAAAAACCGATGCTCGATGCATCGAGGTGGGGGGGACCCCCTGCTGGGGGCATCGGTTATCGCAAAAGACGGGGTGCCGGCCCTTCCTTTGGAGATCGATGATCGACTTTTTCGCTTTCGTTAGCTCGGAAAACTCATTCTTCGGAGTTGAGAGAGTGTTTACCCCTGGGCGGCTGACAGATGGGAGATGATTTCAGAGCCAGGTGCCGACACGCCCGGCATCGTCAAACCAACGATGCCGGGCAGGACGAGTCAAAAGAGCTCAAAGCTCTTGCACCCGCATTGGTGGACCGTGGCAGATCCCTCCCAGACGCGAGGTGGATTATCCTGATCTTCGGCCCGGAACGTGTATGTACCCGCGCTGATATCGGTGAAGGTCATTGTGGTTGGGGCTGTACTGCCGCACTCCTGACTGCCCTGGGTCATATACTGGGTGGTGCTCCGACTTCCCACGCCGTTGAGGGTAAGATTTACTCGCTCGACAGCGTCCCCATTGGAGACCCAGAAGGTAATTGTGCCCGTGTTTTCAGTCTCGCAGCGGGGTGGGGCAGGGTCGGGAGAGCCACCGCCGCCACCACCACCACCACCACCGGACGAGGTGGAAGTGCTGCTGGCTGGGAAAGAGCCGAC
>SKNI01000372.1 GCA_007120615.1 Myxococcales bacterium
CTCCACATATATTCGCCGAAGATATAGGAGTTTTTCATCCCCCAGGTCATATCAAAGGCCGCTGAGCTGCGAGGATCAAAGAAATTCAGGTGCAGGTGAAGCCCGACGCTGGCATGCCAGCCCGGTTTTCCGCCCGAGGCCCGAGCTCCGTCGGCGATGGCCGTGTCCCCACCGGGGGTGGTTATGCGCCACAAATAATAATTGAGCCCCGCCTTAAAGACCGGCACCAGCGGGATATTATGATTCATCGCGCTGTAGTCGTAGCGATAGATAAGCGAGGTCCGAAGGGGAATAATTCGAAAGGTCGACCGCTCCCCCGCCTCCAACTCTTCTCCGTCTTCAGCGAGAACCCGACCGCGAACCCGGCCGTATCCCAGATGACCACCGACGCTTAATTTTCCAAAGCCCTGCCACAGGTGATAATCGAGCTGAAATTCTCCGTGAGTCATCGACCTCCCACCAAAAAACTCTTGGTAGGGCCCGTCTCCCCCGAACTCAGCATCTACATCGGGCAGATAAGGACCGAGTTTAAACTCCATGACCCCTGTGGTCGGCGAATCGGCTGCAGCCAGCGCTCCCCAACCGAGGCTCATTAAAAAACAGGCGAACGCGATGGTCCACTTTCCACGTTGTCGACTACTCATGGGTCTTCTCATCGTCGTTTCCTTTTGCCTTGCGAACTTCTCACCGCGATTCGTGCGGCACTTGTCTTCTGGCCACGCCACCAAACGGCGATCATCGCCAGGGCTACCAGCCACCACACCAGCGAACCAAACGGGGCATCGCCACCGGCGACTTGACAGCCGTGGCCGCCTTCTTCTGAGCCGCCTCCGTCTCGATAGACGTCCCAGAAATTAATCGTGCTCGTAACAGCGACCTCCATCGGGTCTGACACCAGGCTATAATTGCCGGCTTCATCCCGCGCGGCCACCGCTACCCAGACGGTTGTGCCACCTTCCAAATCCACGGTCACGCGACCGGAGTCGACATCGACGTCTCCCTCCACCACTCGCGGGGTTCGGTTGGTGGCCTGAGCAGGGGTTACGCCTCCATCAAAACTCTCGGAGCTAAAGATGACGGCGTGGCGCTCCACATCCAGGGAGGTCGAACCCTCGAACTCCACGGAGATTGAAAACTCCGTGGCAAACGCGTCGATGAGCGTCGGAGCTTCGGGCCGAATCAGATCGAAGACCACCCGGGCCTCCGGTCGTCGCCACTCCGCTCCGATCGCCGCCGCTTCCCGAATTCGGACCTGGGTATATAGAGACTTATCAAGCTCCCCTTCCTCGCAGACGGCAACATTATTTCGACCCAGGAGGTCCCGGATTGGAACGGTGAGCTCGATATTTCGATTGTCCCGAACGATGTCGGCCTCCGGAATATCATTGCACCCCGACTCATCAGGACAGGCCAGCCGCGCGCCTCCTCCCCGTTCGTCGCGATAATAAAAAGCGCCGTCGAAGGTCTCGATGGTGTCAATATTGACGTTGGTGCGAAAGGTCACCTGAAAGTCGCGATTCTCGCTGATGAGTCGCTCGCACTCATTGATCCCCACATAGATTGTGGCACCGTCGGTGCGATACGAGGGCTCCAGGGTGGGCTGCACACTTTCCACCAGGGCGCTCGTCGTCGGCGAACGAGCGTCAACCTCCACCGGCGCCCACAGGCTTACGCCCACCACGGCCACCACCAGGGCACCCAGAATCGATTGAATTGGAATTGTACTTCTTGTCATCATTGGTCCTCGATTAATTTCTCGGCAATCTGAATCGCGTTGAGCGCCGCACCTTTACGCAGGTTATCACTGACCACCCAGAAGTGAAGCGTGTTCGCCAGATCGAGATCTCGGCGAATACGACCCACCCAGCAGGGATCGGTAGACGCAGCCTGCCTGGAGAGGGGATATTCATTGGCTCCGGGGTCGTCCAGAACTTCTACTCCCGGGGCTTCTCCCCAGATTCTTCGCGCCTCATCAGCGCTGATCTCCTCGTCGAGATCGACGGTGACCGCCTCCGAATGACATCGCACCACGGGGACCCGAACGCAGGTCGCCGAGATCGCAAGCTCGGGCATCTCCAGAATTTTTCGGGTCTCGCGCACCATCTTTAATTCTTCTCGTGTAAATCCGTTGGGATCAAAGACATCGATGTGAGGCAAAGCATCAAAAGCGAGCGGATGGGCAAACGTCGACGGTTGCGGTTCTTGTTCCCCCGACAGATAGGCTCTGCTGCCGGCGAACAACTCGTCGATACCGCTCTGCCCGGCTCCGGAGGCCGATTGATAGGTGCTGACCACTACCCTGGAAAGTCCAAAGTCTCGGGCCAGCGGCTTCAATGCCACCACCATCTGAATCGTGGAACAATTGGGATTGGCGATGATCCCCTGGTGCCCGTCAAGAGCCTGCGGGTTGACCTCCGGGACCACAAGCGGCACCGACGGGTCCATGCGAAACGCACTGGTATTATCGATGACCACCGCCCCGGCCTCCACGGCCTTTGGAGCGTACTCTTTGCTTACGCTTCCTCCGGCCGAGAAGAGCGCGAAGTCAACGCCCGAGAAATCCGCCTTCGCCAGATCTTCGACCACCACCTTCTGGCCGTCAAAATCCAACTCCTTTCCCGCCGAGCGGTGAGAGGCCATCACCCGAAGCGTTCCAACGGGAAAGGACCGCTCCTTGAGAATCTCCAGCATCTCTCGTCCCACAGCCCCCGTCGCTCCCACCAATGCTACATCAAATCTTCGCTCGCTCACGACTTTCGCCTCCACAGGTAGTTTTCTTTTCGTTGACGCCGCGCGCACTGTACAGAAGGACCCCACCACGAGCAACCCGTTGACTCCAACGGTTCTCACCCCAGACGGATCTACTCGAAACTCGCAGAACTCGGTCTTCATTCCCTGTTCCAGATTCCCCGCAGATAATAACCTTCCGGCAAAACTTGACCTGCACCCGCCTTTCTTGTTAGTTTCCCCTCAGTGTCAAAGGCACATTTCGCTCATAATGAGCATAATTGGATTGTCCGGCCGCGAGTTGCTTGCTTTCAAATCGCGCAATTGATGGACGGGCTGGAAGTCATCATTTTCTGGAGGCAGACGCATGGACGTTAAGCGGATTCTAAGAGTACTGATCATTTTACTGGCCGGAATGAGCCTGGCGCTCACCGTCGCCTGTGGCGACGATGATGCAGAGGCCAACACCTTTAATGTCGGAGAAGGAGACGTCGGAGTAGACGCCGACGATGATGGCGACGGCGACGAAGATCCCGATGTCGGCGGCGACGATGACCCCGATGTCGGCGATCCCGACGGCGATCTCGATTTCGTCGACCTCGCTGATCCTCCCCCGAGTTGTGCCGACGATAATCCTCCCCCTCGTTGCGCCCTCAACCCCGCTGATGAAGACTTTGAATTTAGCCCCGCCTCCTTGATCACCGAATTGGCTCTGGCCGATGCTTCTGACAATTGCTGCTTCGACTTTACGGAGGACGGCAATAACGACAACTCTCTTCCCGCCATCTTGAACCTGGCTCAGACCAGCGCTGCTGAAGTCAACGAGACCCTGGCCGAAAGCGTCGAAGACGGCACCATTACTCTGGTACTTGAGCACCAGGGTCTGGAAGAATTCACCGAATTGGCCGACGGCATTGAATTTGATATCGGCTTTCTCCTCGGCGAACAGGCCGGTGACGGAGCCGCCGACGGCGTCTACATCGATCCCCTTGCATTCGAGCAGGGCGGACACCCCGAAGCATTTCTTCCCAACGCTCTTATCACCGAAGTTGGCGAAGACCTCCTTGTGACCGCCGGACCGGGAACCGTGGTCATCACCCTCGACCTCTTTGACGTGGAACTGGAGCTGGCCATTCGAAACGCCAAGATCGAAGCCTACGCCGTAGCCTCCGCCGAGGGCCTTGAAAATGGTGTCATCCTGGAAGACGGAATCCTCGGTGGTCTGATTCTCTTCACCGACATCGCCGAAGCCCTCAATCGATTCATGGTCGGCTGCGATTGTCTCAACAATCCCGATCCCTTCCTCGATGCATCCGGTCCCACCGCAACTTGCGGCTTGAGTGAAGCGCAGAAAGAAATGGTCGACGGCTGCACCGGCGACGAAGACCTCTGCGGCACCATCGGTGGATTCTGCGACGTCCTGGGACTCGCTCCCGCGCTGGCCGCCGACATCGACACCACCGGTGACGGAACCCCCGACGCCTTCAGCGCCGGTCTCTTCTTCGAAGCCGAAGCTACCACCATTCTCGGCCTCGTCGGTGACGAGCCCGACAACGGCGGAAATGATCCGGTCTGCACCGTAGCAGACGAAGAAACCGACTGCCCCGAAGCAGGCGAAATCTGCGACGAAGACGCCAATGAGTGCATCGTAGCAGACTGCACCGTCGACTCTCACTGTACCGACGATCA
>SKNI01000636.1 GCA_007120615.1 Myxococcales bacterium
CGACAATACGGTGGCCGCCGAATTGCCAAACCCCGTTCACTCCACCGTCGCCGCCGCTCGCAGCAAGGAGTTGCGCGATCTGGCCATGGAAAAGGGGATGGCCTATCGAAGATCTCGAGCCGGTCAGGCCGCCCAGATCATCGTCGAAGAAAACGGCAGCGCTCTCACCGAAGATTATCTCCGCGTGGAAGTACAGCCCTCGTCGTCCAACCCGGGAGCCGAGATCACCGATTACGTCGGAGAATTACTCTACGTCGGCCTGCGACTTTCTTCGGAGGAGCAGAGCCACAAATTGGTCGCCACCCTTCCGGGAGGAGCGCAATGATTACGCGATTCTGGCTTTTTCATTGCGCCTTCGCCCGGGTTCCCAGAGAAGCGATCATTCAGGACGGGGGCTGGGATCTGGTCCGCCTTCCCATGCTCTGTGGCGTCGCCGAGCACTCCGAGCTGGGTCCGATCCTTTTGGATGCCCCCTACGGACACGAAGGTCCCTCCAATGTGGGCAGTCTGATGGGATCGGTAATGCGTCGAACGGGGCTGGAGTTTCAGGAGCGGTGGTCCGTGGTCGCCCGCCTCGAGGAGTTGGGTCTACGCGCAGCAGACGTCGGCCATATCCTGATGACTCACCTTCACCACGATCACACCGGTGGAATGAAGTCTCTGGCTCACGCCCGATTTCATCTCTCTCGGGAAGAGTGGGACTTTGCCCACAGCGGGTCGAACCGACGATCTTCGATGAGAGGCTACGCCCGGACCGACTTTATGTCCCTTCGAAATCGGGTAGAGCTTCGCGATCCCGTTCCCCATCTGCTCGACGGAACCGCCGGCCTCGATCTCTTCGGCGACGGATCGATCGAGATGTTCTTTTTGCCCGGCCACACACCGGGACACTGCGGTTTTCGCCTCCACCTGGCCGAAGGCCCCCCGATCTTATTTGTCGGTGACGCCGCGTTTACGATCCCTCAGATCCGGGACGACGAAAATATGGGATTTGCCCTGCGGACCATCGCTTCATCGATGGGCGGGGTGCGCACATCACTGCGCGCAATCCGCCGCCACATCGAGCGACATCCTGAGGATCGACTGATCACCTGCCACGATTTTGAACTCGGGGCGCGATGCATCAAAGAGGGGCCGATCTCTTTTTCTTGATCAGAAGGGATAATTCTCTCTCTCCACCACTGCATCGGCCACGATTCTGCGCAGGCTGATCACGTCGATTCGGGGAAAGAAGGTCAACTTCTCAAAGGCTTCCAGGTGGGCATTTAATTTATCGCCCTCGGCCAGATTATAGAGCAATCGCTCGCCGCGATTTCGAATGATCTGGAACGACTCCGACAGTCCGATAAGAGTGGCCGCCCGGTGGACCTCGGTGCTGTCATATCCCTGAGTGTCGACCAATTTCAGGGTTCGACCCACCGTGGAATCCATGGAGTAGAGTTGAATGATCATATCGGCCAGATCCATCAAGATCTCCTGCTGCTCTCGCAGATCGGCCATATGCTTCTGGATGGCCTGATTGGCGCAATATACCACCAATTTTTTGGCCTCTTCCGTCATAAATCGCTCAAATTCCAGCGACGGATCATCGCCCTGGGGCGGCGGAGTGGGAGCTTCGCTCTTGGCCAGGGACATCTCCACTTTTTGAATCGTCTCAAAGAGGTTGAGCTGTCCCTTCATGGTGCGCTTTAGAATCATCCCCGGAATCAGCATCCGGTTGATCTCATTGGTGCCCTCGAAGATGCGATTGATTCGACTGTCCCGGTAGATTCGCTCGACCTCATATTCGGCGGAGAAGCCGTAGCCGCCGTGGATCTGAACTGCTTCGTCGGCCACAAAGTCCATCACCTCCGAGCCCACGACCTTCATGATCGAGTCTTCCACGGCGAATTCTTCGATCGCCTTCATCACCATCTCCGGATAATCGTCGGCGGCACTGTCGAGGTGATCCATGCTCTGATCCATATAGCCTGCAACCCTGTAACACATCGACTCCAGGCAATAGAGCTGGGTGGCCATCTGCGCCAGTTTGGAGCGGATCGCTCCGAAATTGGCGATGGGCTGCTTAAATTGCACCCGGTCCAGAGCGTATTGGACTGCGACCTTCAAGGTTCGTTTGCCGCCGCCCAATGTCCCGACTCCGAGCTTGAATCGGCCCATATTCAGGATATTGAAGGCCACTTTATGGCCTTTACCGACTTCGCCGAGGAGATTGCCCACCGGGATCTTGACGTTCTCCAGGTTCAGCTGGCGAGTGGAGGAGCCTTTTAAGCCCATCTTCTTTTCTTCGGCTCCCGTGGAGACCCCTTCGCGATCTCCTTCCACCAGAAATGCGGTAAATTTATCGCCCTCTACCTGAGCAAATACGGTGAAGAGATCGGCAAATCCGGCATTGGTGATCCACATCTTGGAGCCGTTGAGAATATAATGCTCTCCGTCTTCGGTGAGCTCGGCCTTGGTTTTGGCCGCCAGGGCATCGGATCCACTTCCCGGCTCGGTCAACGCATAGGCTGCGATCACCTCGGCGGTGGCCAATTTGGGGAACCATTTCTCTTTTTGCTCGTGAGTTCCAAAAAAGAGCAGTGGCCATAGCCCAATGCCTGTATGAGCGCCGTAGGTTGTCGCCCACCCCGAGTATTTGGAAAGATACTCGGTGACGATCATGCTGGTGGTCTTATCGACCTGCAACCCCCCGTATTTCTCGGGAATGTCGATCATCAACAGTCCAATCTCACCGGCTTTCTTCAAAAGTTCCACCAGCTTATCGAAGTCTCCTTTCTCCAGGTCTTCGACATGAGGGAAGACCTCACGGTCCATAAAGTCTTTGGCCGTTTGAGCGAACATGCGCTGATCTTCGGTGAAATCTTCGGGAGTTAAAATTTCCTCCGAACCGACTTCGCCGATGAGAAATGCGCAACCTTCAGGCTTCTTTGGACTCATGATTCATCTCCAGGGGAACTAACTTTGACAGGAACCAGAATGAATGACCCTTCATTCAGTGGCATAATCTTCGTCAATATTGCGCACTGCGTCAACCAAGACAAGATCTCTCTTCTCGATTCATCCGTCTTCTGTGCGATGCCCGGCGATGCGATTTCTCATCTCCCAGTCCCGGTAGATAAAGGCGTCGATTCGGCGCTGCAGATTCCAATACTTCTCCGCCGGCCATTCTTTACTCAACGAATAATAAGTAGCCCCGCGAACCCGCCCTGATTCAACGCTTTCTTCGATGGCCCCCCAATCTTTCAAGAGGGTCACGGCATTGATAAAGGTGGGCTTGGAGATGCTCTCGTAGAAAAGAATCTCTCCCCGCAGGTAGCTCTTTCGCCCCCGCTGGATCGCCTCTTTGACCAATTCTTTCTTCTCCATTCGACCGTCCTGAAGCTCGTCGAGCATCCCCGCCATGATGGCGTAGGCTTCCAGAAAGGTCAGGACCATTCGACGGAGGTAATTCAACTCCACGCCGGGTCCGTTCATATGAACCACCGAGGCCCCGTCTTCTCCGGTCTCGATTTTCACCCATTGAGAAGACGAGAAATAATCGAGGGTGCGCTGAAATACATTCTCAAACTCCGCGCGCTCCTCATAGATCCACTCGTATTTAAAGAGGCGGCTTAAAAAACGGGTCTCCTCCATCAATTCGTTGAGATCGATCTCCTCTTCATCAAACCGCAAAATGGCGGTGGCCAGAAGTCCCTCGGGCACGAAATGATGGACCACCGTATTTCGATAATACGATAAATCCAGGCGATGTTCTTCATCGAGGGCATAAAACGTCTCCCCGTCCTCCTCCCGTCGCAGGATCTGATCTTCGTCGCTGAAGATCCCGAGGGCCCGGTCGATGACCGAGGAGACCGCTCCTCCGATGATCGATTCCAGCTGTTGGCTCTCCAGATCGTTTCGATCCCCGGGCTCTTCAAATATAAGCGACACCGTCGGGTCCCCTCCCTGTGCCTTGCGCACCACGTCGATGGCCTCCTGGCGGGCGCTCAGCGCTTCCCGCAGGGCGCCCGAGAGGCGAACTTTTCGGCCCGGCCGGGTCAGAAAGTGAATCAGAAAGCCCACCTCAAATAAGAGATGATCGGGCTCCACTCCCCGGGCCGGAGTGTTGAGGAGCACCGTGGCCACCAGGGCGGTGGGCGAAACGGTGGTGATCTGATTGATGTCGTAGATGATCCGATGGGCCAGCCTCACGGTCAGGGCGTCCAACTCTTCACCGTCAGGCTCCAGCCGATCGATATTAAAACGGGCGAAATACTCCTCCAGATCGATGGGTTCGTCGAATTCCACATAGAGCCGACCCTTCTTGCTGGTCAGAAACCGCGGGGTCTTCAACAGATCGGTCAGACTCTCTCGCTGCTTCTCTTCCCCGAGGAGTTCGCGCCGGTAGGAGCGTTCCTCG
>SKNI01000459.1 GCA_007120615.1 Myxococcales bacterium
TAACTTTTTTGCACCAGATCTCAACCGGTCGCCCCCTCAACTCTGTGGGGGCGTTCAATAGACTTCCCCAGATGATAGAAAAAAGCCTGCCCTCAGCCGGTCGAATCGTACACCGAGAGAGGGCAGGCATTCGGAATCAATCTTCGTCGATACTCACCATCAGATCGTAGAGCCCGTCGCCTTCCTCAAAGAACTCGGCGTCCACGATGATGAAGCTGTCCACGCCACCGGGGGCATCAAACGCCAGCGTCAGAACACCGGCGTTGGAGCGAAGTCGGGTCCCCGCCGTACAGGCTGCTGCATCGCAGTCTTCCCGCACGTAAATCATGGCTTCCAGATCATCGTTGGGCTCGAGGCGAATGTTGTAGGTGGTCTCCTCCTCCGGTGAGACCACATATACGCGGTCTGCTCCCGAGATGGCGATGGCCGGGCATTCCGTACCGATCACCGGATCGTACTCATCGGTCATCTCTTCGAGAGACTCTCCGATCAAAACCACGCCTTCGGTCACGTCGATGGCTTCCTCACAGGTATTTCCATCCGGCTCCTCTCCGTTGGCGTCCGGATCGTCGGCGTCCGGATCGCCAGCGTCCGGATCGTCAGCGTCCGGATCATCTCCGTTGGCGTCCGGATCGTCTCCGTTGGCGTCCGGATCGTCTCCGTTGGCGTCCGGGTCCTCTCCGTTGGCGTCTGGATCCTCTCCGTTGGCATCCGGGTCCTCCCCGTTGGCGTCGGGGTCCTCTCCGTTTGCATCCTCTCCAGCGTCCACTTCACCCTGATTTGGGTCCTGGGGATCATCGGAGCAAGCAACCCCCGAGAAACTCAGCCCCAGCAAAAGGGCTACCAGGAGCGAAAAACTACGTGTGGAGCCTGTACGTCGATACATCTTCATAATTCTTCCGTGTTTATAACTACGTTCGTTTTTTAAAATGTGCGTTGCCCACCCAGATCGGTGGGCAACATTATACTAAAATCCAGCCAACATCTCGTCGAGGTCTGTGCCGTCCTTCATCTTTCGCAGGTCGTAATAGATCACCGTCGTCAGAGTCGCCTGCAACGGCAGAACCAGAGCGTCCGTGAAATGGTCAAAGAGGCTGGCGATGATGACCATCGTATTCGATGCCCCTCCACTGGCAAGGGCATCTGGATCGAGCGCTGCGCCTGCCCCACCTACGAGGAGCATGGTGACGAGCGCGGTGACGAAGAATACGGCAAAAAGAATCACGAAATAGACGAGATAGGTCAAAAAGATATTGACCTTATGACCATTGGTGAGCTCATGACTTCGCTTGAGCCCGTCGATCACCCCGAGCTTTTCGACCACGATGACCGGCACCACGACGGCAAAAATCAGCGACAAGATGATGCCCGGGACGCAAAGGAGCAAAAGGCCGACCAGAACCATAATCGAGACCGAGATCGCGGCCAGCACGATCGACGGCAGCCGACTGCTGACCTTGGTGACGGAGTCCATCACCGAGACGCTCTCTCCTTTCAGCGATTGAAAGACCGTGTAGACCACGACCCCGGTTATCAAATAGCCGACGATAACCCGAAGCCATGCTCCCGCTGCCCCCGCCCACACTGCGGACTCTGCTCCCATAAAGTGAGGAGCCAACTCCAGTGGCAACAGGGGAAGGGTCAAGACTAGCGCCAGCACCAGGAATGCCAGAAAGTGGTCAAACCAGGTCGAAAACGCCCGCGACAACACATCTCCAATTCTCAATTCCATATCGTCCTCTTCAAAAAAGATCATCGCCACTGTTTACGATTCCTGCATCTTACCTCTTATACCGGGTTCCACGTCAACTCCCGGAGCGCGAACGTCCCGCGGTTTTTCCATCGGCGCTTCGGCCTTAGATTCTCACTACGCCCCGTCGGAACCTCCACGCCGTAGAGCCGCCCATGACCGAATTGACCACCCTCACCGAACGCGATATCCGCCACCTCGCCGGCCGCGCGTTTGCCGGGCGCGGGGATATCTACCAGCGAGAACGACGCCTTTATCATTGCCGACGAACGGACGAACAACTCTTTGGCTACTGTCGGGGAAACCGTCCGCTACCTTATGAAGTCTTTATTTTTCTGGAAGACGAAAAGATTCGCGGGGCCCGGTGCAATTGTCCCGTCGGGGGATGGTGCAAACACACCGCCGCGCTGCTCTTTGAGTGGGTTCGCCGACCCGATGCCTTTGCTGAAGCAGCGTCGATTCACCAGAAATTAAGCCGTTGCTCTCGAGAGGACCTCATTGAAATCATCGATCAGACCCTGGATCGACATCCGGAGCTCAGTGAATTCGTCGATCTCTGGGCCTCCACTTCTCATCCGGCATCCCTTCGGGAATCCTATGAAGAACACGTCGACCGAGCCGAAATCCTCTACCGAGCCGAAAAATATCTCAGCCAATATACCGGAGAACCCTGGGATCGCGGTGCCGCCGTCGATCTAAAAGCGAAGTTCAACAATTTGATACTTCGCGGGCGCCGCTACGCCGAAACCCGCCGACTCTCCGACGCCGCCGCCGTCTACGCCGCCATCCTGGAAGCCCTTCGACAACACTACGAAAACTACGACGACAGCGGCCAGGAATTGCGCGATATTCTGGTCGATGCCACCCGCCGCCTGACCGACGTATTTCGCCAGTTCATCGATCCTTTTCCCCGCTCTCGACTCCTGCCCGATCTCTGGGAGACCTGGCTCTTCGATAATTATTTCGGCAACCTGGGCATGATGAAACCCATCGAAGGCGCTCTCTCGGAGAGCGGGTTCCCCTCAGAAAAACAGGCCATCCTGAGCTTATTACAGGATTATACCGCTCTTTTGGAAGAAGACCCCTTTGGAAGCGACTGGGAGCGCCGCCAGGCTCTTCGCTTTGCGCTGCTGTTGCAGCGAGACGTTCTCCCCGAAGAGATTCATCTGGAGCGGGCTCGTCGCCTGGGAGATCTGGACTATCTGATCCCCGTGCTCTTGGAGTCCGGGCGGGTCGATGAAGCCGTAGAAGAGGTTCTGGGAACTCCCGGCTATGGTCTGGAACGCTTTGCCGAACTCTTTGTGGATGCAGGCTATCCCAGCCGCGCCATTGAATTGATGCAAGCCGTGGCCCAGAAGCGAGTGCTTCACACGCAGAGACCCTATGCCGAGTGGCTCACGGACTTTTTTATCCACCACCGCCGGCCCAGAGAGGCTCTTCAATACGCCCGGGCGGTCTTCGAAGCGCGACCCACGGTCCAGTACTTTTTGACGCTTCGGCAATTGGCCCGGGAACTCGGTTTCTGGGAAGACATCGAAGAAGACATCATCGACGAGTTATATCGTCAGGCCCCCGAAGAGCTTCTGGAGGTTCACCTTCACGATGGAAATAACGCCGTGGCCCTCGCGCTCTGGTCCGAGATCGCCGAGGATTACCGGCCATCTTCGGATATCGCCCTTCGATTGGCCGACGCCCTTCGCACCACTCACCCCAATATGTCAGCCGAGATCTGGGCCGCCGCGGCCGAGGAGTTGATCGCCGCCCGGGGCCGCTCCAATTACCGCACCGCCTGCCAGTATCTGGCCGAGATCCGCGACGTCTACCTTCAACTGGGTCACCTCCCTCGGTGGAACGATCTGGCGCGCTGGTTTCTCGACCGCCACGACAATCTTCCGGCCTTTAAAGACGAGATGCACAAGGCCGGGCTCACTCCCGATGAGCGGGGCGGGGCGAAGCAAACGCGCTTTCCAAACGCCCCGTGAACTCTGTAGTGTGGCCCTAGAGAGCTGACCAACTAAAAGGACCGACCAGGCGTAAGCCCGCGCGGTATCTGGCAAGACGCGAGAAGTAAGGCGATGCCATAGCATCATCGGCGACGAGTAACGCAGCCAGGACCGATGCGGGCTTGATGCATGGGACGGGAGTTTAGTTGGTCAGCTCTCTAGGACCACTACGGAGGTTTTTACGATGGCGATCAACTTCACCGGCCCCCAGAACAGCGCTTCTACAGCCACCACTGCCGCAACGATCACCCGTTATCGACAGGGTGAGTTCACCGTTGCCGACGATATACTGGCCACCGAAGAGCCCCTGGAGATTCGGCTGGCCTATCAATTCCTCGGAAAACCGGCCGAGAAGAGTGTCTCCGTAACCATGCGAACTCCCGGCGAAGACCGAGAGCTGGCGATGGGTTTTTTATTCGGCGAGTCGGTGGTCTCGAAGATAAGTGACGTGGAAGGGTTCGAATCGGTCGATGAAACTCAAAATATCCTGCGCGTCCATCTGCGACCGAACGTGAAAGTGGATATGGGTGCATTGCAGAGAAATTTCTACACCACTTCCAGTTGCGGGGTCTGCGGAAAAGCCTCGCTACAAGCCCTGGAGCTCAATGATGCCCGACCACTGGACTCAGGTGACTTCTCCATCGGGGCCGAAACGGTCATCGCACTTCCCGATCGACTTCGAGCCTCCCAGACACACTTTGAAAAAACCGGAGGCATCCACGCCGCCGGACTCTTCGATGCTTCGGGAAATCTCCTCGCCATTCGAGAAGACGTGGGCCGCCACAACGCTCTGGACAAGCTCATCGGGGCCCGACTTCTGGCCGACGACGGCGCCATCGCCCAAAAGAACGCCGTCGTCGTCTTAAGCGGAAGAGCCAGCTTTGAGCTTTTGCAAAAAGCACTCATGGCAAATATCTCCATCGTCGTCGCCGTGGGCGCGCCCTCGAGCCTCGCCGTGCGGCTGGCAGAAGAATTCGGCATCACCCTCCTTGGCTTTACTCGCAAAAACCGTTTCAATATCTACGCCCACGATCATCGCATCGACCTGGAGACTCCATGACAACTGAAGACCCAAACGACCCGATCATCGTCAACGACGACGAAGACCTCCAGGTCAGCCCCCCGCCCGAAGTCGCCGGCGGAATCCCCGCTGTGATGGCGACCATGAAGCACGCTCAGAAGAAGATGGGGGTATTTCGAGGCACCAAAACCCTGCTCCGCCTCAACAAAGAGGACGGATTCGACTGCCCGGGCTGCGCCTGGCCCGATCCGGCGCACCGGGCGCCCGCCGAGTTCTGCGAAAACGGCGCCAAAGCGGTGGCCGACGAAGCCATGAGCGACACCGTGGGAGCCGAGTTCTTTCAAAAGCATTCCATCTCCGATCTGATGAAAAAGTCGGGGCGCTGGCTCAACGCTCAGGGCCGCCTGACCCATCCGCTGCTCCGAAGCCCGGGAAGTGACCACTACGAAGAGCTCTCCTGGGAGGACGCATTCTCGCTTATCGCCGACGAATTAAACGCCCTGGACTCTCCCGACGAAGCCGTCTTCTACACCTCCGGCCGCACCTCCAACGAGGCGGCCTTTCTTTATCAACTCTTCGTTCGGGCGTTCGGGACCAACAACCTCCCCGACTGCTCCAACATGTGCCATGAATCCAGCGGAGTGGGCCTCTCCGAGGTGATTGGCGTCGGGAAGGGCACGGTGCTCCTCGAGGACTTCGACCGCACCGACGCCATCTTCGTCATCGGTCAAAACCCCGGCACCAATCATCCCCGGATGATGACCGCCCTGCAGTCGGCCGCCCGAAAGGGCACCAAAATCGTCAGCATCAATCCACTCAAAGAGACCGGCCTTACCCGCTTTAAACATCCCCAGGAGGTCCGGGGCATCGTCGGCAAGGGCACGGCCCTCTCGGACCTCTTTTTGCAGGTTCGAATCAACGGCGACGTCGCCCTTCTCAAAGGCATCATGAAGGAGATGCTCGAAGAGGAGGACCGGCGACCTGGCGAGGTCTTTGACCACGAATTTATCAAAGAGAATACCACGGGTTTCGACGATTTCATCGAGGACCTTCGAGAGTCCTCCTGGGAAGAGATCGTCGAAAATAGCGGCATCGGCCGCGAAGAGATCCGAAAAGCGGCAGAGATTGCCATCGACGCCGACCGCATGATCTGCTGCTGGGCCATGGGTTTGACCCAGCATAAAAACGGGGTCGCCAATATTCAGGAGGTGGTCAACTTTCTGCTTCTCCGCGGTCAGATCGGGCGACCCGGAGCCGGCGCCTGCCCCGTGCGCGGTCACTCCAACGTTCAGGGCGACCGCACCATGGGAATCTGGGACCGACCGTCGGAGGCCTTTCTGGACCGATTAGAGGAGGTCTTCGCCATCGACGCTCCTCGAGATCACGGCCTGGACACAGTCCACGCCATTAAAGCCATGAAGTCGGGAGAAGCGAAAGTCTTTGTGGCCATGGGCGGAAACTTTCTCTCCGCTACACCGGACACCGACTATACCGCCGAAGCGCTGAAAAATTGCCGCCTCACCGTCCAGATCTCCACCAAACTCAACCGGGGCCATCTGGTCACAGGCGACAGGGCTCTTATTCTTCCCTGCCTCGGTCGAACCGAAGCCGACGAACAGGCCGAGGGTCTTCAATTCGTGACGGTGGAAAACTCCATGGGGATCGTCCATCCCTCGCGGGGAAAGTTGGAGCCCGCCTCTTCCGATTTGTTGAGCGAGCCCGCCATCGTCGCCGGCATGGCTCAGGCGACGTTTGGCGAGTCGTCCTCCATTCCCTGGGCCGAACTCGTCGCCGATTACGACCGCATTCGAGATGTTATCGAAGAGGTGATCGACGGATTTGAATTCTATAATCGCCGCGTTCGCCAGCCCGGCGGTTTCGCCCTTCCCAATCCCGCCCGAGAGGGTCGCTTTGAGACCGAGACCGGCAAAGCGGGCTTTACGGTTCACTCCATACCCGATCACGACCTCCAGAAGGGCGAATACCTGATGATGACCATTCGAAGTCATGACCAATTCAACACCACGGTCTACACCAACGACGACCGCTACCGGGGGATCAAAAACGCCCGCCGCATCGTCATGCTCAACGCCGAAGACATCGAGGAGGCGGGCTTAATCCCGGGACAGCCCGTCGATCTTGTCAGCGAGTACGCCGGAACCAAAAGGGTCGCCCCTGATTTCAAAGTGGTCTCTTATGATATGCCTCGAAAGAGCGCCGGGACCTATTTCCCGGAAGCCAACGTATTGATTCCCGTCGACGAATACGCCCACCGAAGTCATACTCCGGCGTCCAAATCCATCGTCATCCGCCTTCGCACCCACCAGTAATTCACGCCCACGAGTAATTAGATGCTCTACCGAATCCGCCGCCGCCTGGGCTCACCACGTCCGTTTAAGAAATTTCTGACCCGGCCCGCCCCGTCGGAGATCTTTGAGGTACCCACCGAAGACGGCCTCACCCTGGTCCTGCGTCGGGTTCCGCCGAAGGGAAGACCCACCGGAGGTCCGCCGATCATGCTCCTCCACGGGCTGGCCGCCAACCACCGCACCTTTCACTTTCCCCGTCGATCTCTTGCCGCCTGGCTCTCTCGACGGGGCCACGACGTCTGGCTCCCCAATCTTCGGGGCCACGGCGACAGCCCTGCCCACGCCTACGGCTGGGGAATCGACGAATATCTCAATTACGACATCCCGGCGATCATCGAGACCATCCTCCGCCACTCCGAGGCCGATAAAATCCAATGGGTCGGCCACAGCATGGGCGGGATTTTATTGATGTGCTACGGGATCCGTCATGACAATCCGCCCATCGCCCGGGGCATCACTCTGGGCTCGGCCCTGGACTATAAGGTGGGCAAAACCGGCTTCAATCAATTGTTGAGACTTCGCCCGGTCATCCAGAAATTGGTGGCCTTTCCCTTCGGCACGGTCACTCACCTTCTCTCCCCGTTGATGGGACGTGGGGTCAGTCTGGTGGAGGGCTTTAACGTCTGGCCTTCCAATATCGAACCGGAGATGATCCGCGAATTTCACGCCAGTTGCTTTCACACCATCCCGGTCAGCCTTTTGCAGAGTCTGGCGACCACCTTTGAGCCCCGGGGCCTGAAGCTGAAGTCGGGATATTGTTTCGTGGAAGAGGCCGCCGACTTCCCCTTCCCCATCCTCCTTGTCGCCGGCAGCAAAGACGCCCAGGTGGCCGTGGACGCCGTCCACCACACCGCCGAACTTCTCGGTGAGAACGCCCGGGTCCATGTGCGAGGAAAATATCAGGGCGACGCCGATCATTATGGGCACTGGGATCTCATCATCGGCCGCCGCGCCCAGCGAGAAGTCTGGCCGTCCCTGGCGAAGTGGATCGAATTCACCGAGCCCTGAGGAATATAAAGAAGTTCTTCTCGTTTCCATCCCCGAAGCGGTGATTACACTTCCTCCACACCGTCTTTTATCCACAAATGGGACCACTGCTGCTTCACGGAGGAAGCTCATGGCCTTAACCCCCAGCTCTTTTCGGCGTAGTCCACGCCTGCTCGCCGCCTTATTGATCGCCAGCGCCCTGGTTTCGATCCTATTTATTCTCTTCATGCTCTATTGAATACGCTTCGCCACCCATTCTGATCCACATACCCGGTCTGAGCCAGTGAGGGTTGTCTCTGTTTTGCTGGTGACTAATAGTAGCCCTGTTACGTCACCCCACAGGAGGAAGTCATGACCCGCTCCCGATTGCCCACCGCACAAAACGTCGCCATCCCCGAGATTCCCGTCGAGGAATCCCTGAGTCTCTCCCCCCAGGATAGCGCCCTCATTGTGGTGGACATGCAAAAGGACTTCGTTCATCCCGAAGGAGCTCTCCACGTGGAAGCGGCGCCCGAGACCGTCGACAATATCTCCGGTCTCATCGCCCGCGCTCGAGAGAATGGGGTTCTTGTCATCTATACCCAGGACACCCACACCGAGGACGACAAAGAATTTGATATCTGGCCTCGCCACTGCGTCCGAGACACCTGGGGCTGGGAGATCATCGATGAATTGACCCCGGAACCCGGCGAGTTGGTGATCCAAAAAAGTCGCTACGACGCCTTCTACGGCACCTCCCTGGACCACTATCTAACCCACGTATGGGACGTAAAGAACCTGATCATCGTCGGCACCGTCGCCAATATCTGCGTGGGCCAGACCGCCGCCAGCGCCGGGCTGCGTTGGATTCAGGTCGTCACCCCGGCAGACGGGATCAGCGCCCTGACCGATTTCGACCAGGCCGGCGCTCTGCGCCAGATCTCAATGCTCTACAACGGTACCGTCCTGGCTCAGGCCGCAGATATTGAGTTTGGGGGGCGCTGAGGTGCGGAGACGCTGAGGCGCTGAGAGGCTTCGCCTCTCAGCGCCTCAGCGTCTCAGCGCCTCAGCGCCTCAGCGCCTCCTAGGCCTGACCGGGATTAAACGACGGCGGATCGCTTGCCGGAAATGACTGGCGAGAGGCCTCTTCCACCCGGTCACGCTGGGGAGAACTGGCCATAGTCTCAGGCCGTTCAAAAAGGTCTTCTCCCTGACTGGCCGCCAGATCATTGTGAATTTCGGTGAGTTTTTTCACGGTCGCTTCATGCTCTCGCTGAGCCATGGCCACCGCCTTACTGAGGGCCTTGTCGGCCTCTTCGAGATCATCACCAAACGCCGTCGCTCGCATCCACAGGGCTTCTTCTACGATTTCTTCTCGATCTCGCAGAAGATTCTGAACATCCTGAATCAGCGTCTTCAATTCTCGCTGCCGGGACTTCCACCGGCCCACGGCGCGGATCCAGTCGGCGAGTTCTTCGTTTTTATTAAAATCGTAATGGGTCATGAGGGGTCTCCCAGTACAGAAGGGATTTGGCTACGAGTGGCATTGGCCAAATCTAAACACAATCACGATTTTTCAACCCCCTGGCGGGCGAAGCGACGTTGCCCCCCTCTTTGCAGATCTTCTTTCCAACCAGATTTACTTTCGAAACCTTAAGAATTGGGCAAAGTGAGGTCGGATGGATGTTCGTTTTTCCGACTGACAGCCAGCATCGCTACCTGGAGAGGAAAAGCGGGCAGACGCCGACCTCACAAAGCACAAACTCCGGATTTCGGAAGTAATTCTGGTTTAGTAGGTTTCCGAAGCCCGCCTGGTCAACACGATTGGCTCTCCCCTGGTGATGACCATGGTATGCTCAAATTGGGCGACCAGATCTTTATTCTCGGTGCGCAAGGTCCACCCGTCGTCGAGCTCGTCGACCCGGCGGGCGCCGAACGCCAGAAACGGCTCCAGCGTCAATACCTGCCCCTCTTTAAAGCGCCGTTTTTCGCTGCGGTCGTAAAAATGAGGGATAAAATTGGGCTTCTCGTGCAGCCCCCGACCGATTCCATGGCCTCCGAGGTTGCGAATCACCGTATACCCTCGCTCTTTGGCGAGTCCCTCAACCACCCGCCCCACCAGTTGGATGGGCCGGCCGTGGCGAGCCATACTCATCGCCTTCTCCAGGGCTTCTTTGGTGGAATCCAGAAGAGCCTGCTTCTTCTTGCTCACCGGCTCCACGCCAAAGGACGCCCCGCTGTCGGCAAAAAAACCGTCCATCTCAGCCGAGACGTCGATATTGACCAGATCTCCGGCCTTGATCTTCAGATCCCCGGGAATCCCGTGGGCCGCCCGCTCATTGACGCTGATGCAGGTGGCACCTGGAAAGTCATAGACCAACTCCGGTGCCGACTGCGCTCCGTTTCGCGTCAATACGGCCCGGCCGATCTCGTCGAGCTCCCTGGTCGTGATCCCGGGCTCCAGATGACTCTGCATCTCTTCGATCGTCTCTGCCACCACCGCCCCGATGCGGCGAAGTTTCTCAAACTCTTCTTTTGTTAATCCCATTGGATGACCGCTCGCTCGGTTTACTCAGGTCGCAACAACGATTGCGGACCGCTCTTTTGGACCGCTCTTATTGCACAAGGTTTTTGCGGTGTCACGCGCTTATGGCTTTTCCAGTGATAGAGAGCGGTTAGTTTCTAAACACAATCAAAAGCCCATGACTTATTCCACCCGATCTGAGGCTATTATGAAACGCATCGAACCCGAACGCCTGCGCCCCCCGCCCCGAGAACGCTTCGCCCCCGACACCCTCGCTTTCGACCTGGAGCTGGCATTCCAACGCCTCGCTGAGGAGTCCCATGAAGGAGTCGACGGCCATCGCCAGATCACACTCTTTAAAGACGGCGCCTTTACGGTGGTGGCATTCTTATTCGACGCCAACGGCACGTTTCCTCGCCATCAGGCCGACGGCATCGTAACTCTTCATCTCCTCGACGGTCACCTCGACGTCCACACCAACACCGGACACTTCGCTCTCGGCGAACAGGGCCTTCTGGTGCTTCAACCACAGGTTCCGTTCTCGGTGCACGCCGACCTGGAGTCTCGCATGGTGATGACCGTACACCTGACCCAGTAGGCTCGCGCTCGTGCTCAAAGATGAGCACGAGCCAAAAAACTTCGCACAACGGGCCGCCAATCTTCGATAATACCTGTGTAGCCTGTCACGATTGTCTACACTCAAGAGGAGATGGTCATGCGAGATTGCACGCGGCTGTGGTTGGAGCGAATCAACGCCTTATATATTCGGGTCAAGGAGTCTCCTCTTCCCGGTTATAGTACCATTCGGGAGGTCCTCTTCGATGCCAATGCCCGCACCTCCACCAAGGAGCGAATGCTTCTGGCTTTGATCGACCATCCCGACCCGAGAGCGACCTCCCTCTTGCAGCACCAGGCCCTCTTTTTTGATCACCCCCGCCTGCGCTTTGTTCACCGACTGGCGATTCGCCGTCGGCTGCGCCGTTGCCCCTTGCAGACAGAAGTGGAACATCGACAGGCCGCGTAAGGCTACACTCGCTGCTCGGGTTCTTGTTTTTTGATCCGCTCCATTGGCGAGATCTTATGCTCAAAGGCCCGACGGTGTCGGTTCGTCCTGACGAATAGGGTCGCGTCAAAGAAGAGAAAATACGCCCCCTGAATCATCAGTGACGGGCCGTATCCCTGGAGTCTTTCGGAGCCGATGCGCCGTCCTTTCTCCGACAAATACGCTCCCACACCGAGGCCTCCTACGGCGACCGCCATATCGGCCAATAACAACTTTTCCAACCCGTGGGCCCGTCGAAGTCCTTTCAATGTGGGGTCCGGCCCCTGCTGAGAGCGGCGTACCTTCAAATAGCTCACCGTCGCGGTCGCGGCGCTGATGGCTCCCCACCCGGCATTCATCTCGTGAAAATATCGCCTGGCCCCTTCGGACTTCAGATAGCCCCGAATGCCCGACCCCAGATTGGCCAGCGACCACCCGGCCAACACCTTCAACGCGCGACGGTTTCTTCGCCCGCGCTCCTCATTAAATTGCGCCGCCGCAAGTCCTCGCGATCCGTTGGTGGAGCTTTCCGTTTTCGATGACTCCCCATCTGAGCGCACCGAGCGCCACGCCGCCACAGCCCCGAAAACCAGAGCTCCAGCCGCCACTTTCAACCACATCTTGTCGCCGTTCCGTTGCAATAGCCCCATCGTCTCCTCCTTGCACTGAGCTGGTGGCGCCCGCCCAGCGGAGCGCTCCGAAAGTCTGAGTGCAATATGACCACCGAGCTCGAAATCGCCACCGGTCCGGTGCTTAGTCCGTCTCGATTGGAACGGAGCTCAGGGCGACAACTTCTCTTTCAAGAGCGTCCGCACCATCACCGGATCGGCGGCGCCTCCAGTCTCTTTCATCACCTGTCCGATGAAAAAACCGATGAGGCGGTCATTTCCGTCGCGAAAGCGCTGCAACTCTGCCGGGTGGGCCTCGATGATAGCATCGATCGCGGGCTCCAACTCCGAGGTATCGCTGATCTTTTCGAGCCCTTCCTCCGAGATGATCGTCTCCGGATCCCGGCCCGACTCTTTCAATAAAATCTCCAGAACATCGCGACTGATCTGCGTGGTGATGCGATCCTCATCGACCATCTCCACCAACTTCGCAACGTGCGCGGGCTCCAGGCCAAGTTCGGCGACCACCCCGCCCTCGTCGATGCGGTGCAGGACCTCATTGACCAGCCAGGGCCCGACGGTCTTCGGAGCATCATAGCTCGCAAGAGCGCTCTCAAAGAAATCCACCGTCTCCGCATCGCCGCTTAAGACGTCGGCGAGCTCCTCGTTGATACCGAGCGCCTGCTGATAGGACTCATATTTCTCGGCCAACTCGGGGTTACTCTCTCGAGCCCGATCGCGCTCGGTGATGATATCTCCTCGCTCCGGGGCTTCCGCCTGCTCTCTTCTGGCTTTCTCCCGGGCTTCTTCTCGTTCTCGTCGCTTCTTTTCGTCCGCGGCTTTCTTCTTTTCCTGCTGCATCTTCGCCCAGGAGTCGCGAAGAGAAACGATCCGATTGAATACCAGCGAATCCTCCGTCGAATCCACGGGATCTCGCCAGAAATAACCTTTTCGCTCGAATTGATAGCGCTGTTCCAGGTCGTCGTCCAACACCGTCGGCTCCACGAAACTGGTGGTCACTACCACCATGGAGTCGGGATTGAGATGCTCTTGAAAGTCGACCTCCGGATCGCTCTCGGGATTGGCCTCCTCGAAAAGTCGGTCGTAGAGACGAACCTCACAGGGCAGCGCGTGTTTTGCGCTCACCCAGTGAATCGTGCCCTTGACGGTGCGCCCATCCGGCGACTGCCCACCACGAGTCTCGGGATCATAGCTGCAGCGCAATTCCACCACTTCACCGGCCTCATCGCGCACCACCTCATCGCAGGTGATATAATAGCCGTATCGAAGCCGCACTTCCGCCCCCGGAGCCAGTCGAAACCACTTCGACGGGGGGTTCTCCATAAAATCGTCGCGATCGATATAGAGTTCTCTGGAGAAGGGAATCTCTCTGGTCCCCTCAAGGGGCACGTCGTGGGGATAATTCTGGGCCTCCAGCCACTCTTCTTTCTCTTCGGGATAATTGGTGATCACCACCTTCAGGGGATCGAGAACTCCCATCACCCGGGGCGCCGAGACGTTGAGATCATCACGCAAGATGGTCTCGAAGAACTCGTATTCCACCCGGCTATTGGCCTTGGTGACCCCGATTCGATGACAGAACTCTCGAATCGCCGACGCCGGGATGCCACGACGACGAAGGCCGGCGATGGTCGGGAGTCTCGGGTCATCCCAGCCTGCCACCTCACCACCGTCGACGAGTCGCAATAATTTTCGCTTGCTCATCACCGTATACTCGAGATTCAACCGGGCGAATTCATATTGCCTCGGCGCGCACGCCACGTTGGTATATTCGATGACCCAATCGTAGAGCTCCCGATTATTCTCAAACTCCAGCGTGCACAATGAATGAGTGATGCCCTCAAAAGCGTCCTCCAGACAATGAGCAAAATCGTACATCGGGTAAATACACCACTCGTCTCCCCGATGATGATGACTCACATGCCGAATGCGGTAGAGCAGCGGGTCGCGCATCAACATATTGGACGCGCTCATATCGATGATCGCCCGCAAGACGTGCTCGCCATCTTCAAATTCACCGGCCCGCATCCGCTCGAAGAGGTCGAGATTCTCCTCGATCGAGCGCCCTCGATAAGGACTCTCCTTTCCGGGCTCCATTACGGTGCCCCGGAATTTGCGGATCTCCTCGATGTCGAGACTGTCGACGTAGGCCTTACCCTCTTTGATGAGATAAACGGCGCAGTCATACATCTTCTCAAAATAATCCGACGCATAATAAAGATGCTCGCCCCAGTCATAGCCCAGCCACTGCACGTCGCTCTTTATGGATTCCACATATTCCGTGTCTTCGGTCAACGGATTGGTGTCGTCGAATCGCAGATGACAGCGGCCGTCGTATTTTTCGGCCGTCCCGAAGTTGAGCACGATCGATTTGGCGTGGCCGATATGCAGATATCCGTTGGGCTCCGGCGGGAAACGGGTCACCACATGGTCGTGCTTTCCCGTCGCCAGATCCTGGTCGATGATATCATGGATAAAATTACCGGGGATCTCATCAGTGGTCGCTGCTTTTTTGTCGGCCATACTCACTTCATCGGGTCAAAAGGAAAACTGGTGGTCCATCGCCGCTTTACTATCGAAAACGGCTAGCATGATGGCAACACTCCCGCCAGTCTAATTCTCGGAGCGCGGACGTCCCCGTCCGCATTGAACAAAA
>SKNI01000373.1 GCA_007120615.1 Myxococcales bacterium
CTCGTCCTCGTGCTCGGCCTCGTCCTCGTTCTCGTCCTCGACCTCGTCCTCGTTCTCGGCCTCGTTCTCGTGCGCGACCTTGTTCTCGTTCTCGTCCTCGTTCTCGTTCTCGTCCTCGTTCTCGTTCTCGTTCTCGTCCTCGTCCTCGTCCTCGTCCTGTGGTGTTTGCTGGACCGATGGTGATGGCTCCGGAGCGGGATCGGAGGGTGGGGGATCGGTCGGAGGCTCGGGGCGGAACTGGTGGTTTGAGAGGTCATCGATTTCGGTGTGGGCTTTGGTCTCTTCGACTCGGAGGGGCATGCCGTGAACGGGGGCAGCCAGTCCGCTTATGATCACGCGTTCGCCAGAGGAGATGCCGTTGGCGACGGCGACGGTGTTGCGGCTTCGCCACACAAACTCAACCTCACGGATATCGAGGGTGTCATCGTCGGCTGCGATATAGATATTCTTACCATCGTGGACGGCGAGTCGGGGGAGTTCGATGATATCGCGGGGGTTGGAGCCTTCAAAATCGATGGAGACGTAGGAGCCCAGCATCAAGGGTTTCTGGCGAAGTGCCGGGGCGTCGGGTTGGCCCTGTTCTGCATCTTCGCCGGAGAGAGAGAAGGGATCTTCAACTCGGACCAGAACCCGTGCCATGCGACCGGCCGGGTCCAGATCTCCGAGCAGTCGGATGATGCGGCCCTCGTGTTCGACGACGCGTTCGCCCGCCTGGTGACGAACGAAAGCTCGCGAGCCCAGATCTCCGTCTCTGCCGGGAAGGTCAAGGGAGCCGAGAGCATCAAGGGGGACCGAAACCTGGACCCAGAACTCATCAAGCGCTACCAGCTTGGCGGCGGCCTGCCCGGGAGAGACCAACTCCCCGGGCTCGATGGAGGCTTCGATGACCAGCGCCGTAAAAGGTGCGGTCAGGCGGGTTCGCTCCAGATCGAGTCGGGCGCGCTCCAATTCCTGTTCGGCGCGGTTGATCATCAACTCCGCCTGGCGTTTTTGAGGCTCCCGAAGGGCCAGCGGCGGGGGGTCCTCGTCGGCCGTTCCAAAGCGGGCCCACTCTTGCTGGGCGACGACCTGACGCCCCTCTTCCATGGCCAACTCCGCGCGGGCCAATTCCACACCGTTTTCGGCTTCGGCCACGGCGATCTGGTAATCCCGGGGGTCGATTCGAAGGAGGGTTTCACCGGCCTGAACCACTCCGCCGTCGACCAGTCCGGGGTGTCGGTGGGTGACCCGACCGGAGACCTGGGGCTGAACGGTGACTTTGCCGGCCGGGATGACCGTGCCCTGAGCGCTGATGCGGGGAGAGGAGAAGGTCTGGGTGGCCTCCATCACCGTCACCAACTCGCCGGTGGAGGCGCGGGGCACCCGCTCGGCATCGCTCTGATCGAGGAAAAGCCATAGACCTATAACGAGGCCCACCAGCAATATGCCAAGGGCCCCTACGGTATTGACGGTTTTGGTCTGGCTCTCTGTCATGGCTGGTCCTCGTCCGAAGGCGGTTCGGGCCAATAGCCGCCGGAAGCTCGGCAAAGTTGGATTCGTTGGGACAAGAGAATACGTTTGCTGTCGAGCTCTGCCAACTCCAGACTCTGAACGCTTTGTAACGCCGTGAGCACGCGGAGATAATCGAGAATCCCGGCACGGTATTGTTCTCGAGCCAGACTCAGGGCCTCTCGGGCTGATTCCAGCTGAAGGCGCTGGGTTTTAGAGATCTCGTGGAGAGCCTGACCTCGTGCCAGCGAGTCTTCGACTTCCCGAATTGCCTCCAGAAGAGTGGCAGAATACTCCAGCAATTGCCGCTCCTTAATGACCTCTTCCTCCTCAATTCTACCTTGAATGCGCCCACCTTCCCAGAGCGACTGGGTCAGCGAGCCGGCGACGGTGACAAAGAGGAACTCAAAGAGTTGCTGGATATTCATCGCCTGCAGGGCAAGGCTGGCCGAGAGTTGAAGGCGGGGAAGGCGCTCGGCGAGCGCCGCTTCGATACGTTGATCGGCAGCAGTAACGCGCAAATGAGCGCCTCTGACGTCGGGCCGAAGAGTCAAGAGGTCGGCGGGGAGAAAGTCGGCCACCACCGGCAGAACTTCGGGCAATTCATCGGCGGAAGCCACCTCCAGCTCCCCCTGGGGTTGTCCCAGGAGGGCCGCGATCGCGCTCAATACCAGCGTCTCATCGAGCTCTGCGCGCAGGCGGGCTTCTCGAAGTTCTTCGATTTGTTGTTGCTGCTGTACCACGTCGATGGCGTTGGCCATGCCCTGACGATGGCGAATATGGGTGAGCTCCAGAAAGGTCTCGGCGTTTTCTAATTGGTTGTCCAGAAGTCTCAACTCCGAGCGTACACGGGCCAACTCGAAGTAATTCTCTGCCGTCTCCGAGGCTAGAGCCAGCTCAAAGGTGCGCAGATCGAGCTCCGCGGCTTCCAGATCAAATTCAGCGGCCGAGATCTGGGAGCGAATCCGGCCCCAGAGATCCACTTCGTAGGAGACGGGAGCAGATATTTCGTATTCTTGCTCCCAACCATCGGGCCCTAACTCCCCCTCCGTGTGAGCTCCGATGCCAACGCGGGGATGACGGCTTGCCCGGCTCTGTCGAAGGAGCGCCCGGGCTTGTTGAATTCGATTCTCGGCGATCTGGAGGTCGAGGTTCTGCTCCAGGACGTTCTCAATGAGCGCCTCTAAAGAAGGCTCACCGAAGTCGGCACACCAACCGGGATCGAAGTCTTCCACACCGGCCGTTTTGTGATGCCAGTCGGCGGGAAGCTCAAAGGTAGGCTCCACATCCTCCACGGTGGCAGCGCCGCCGCAGCCAGCCACTACCCAACTTGAGACAATCAAGATCCCCAGCCAGATAATAAAGACTCTGCTCCCGGCTCCCCGGGAGTATGACGGGGATGGTAAAGTACGACTCATACATCAGATCTCGGCAAGCATAATCATCAGGAACGCAAATCATACAGACCAAGGTCGAGTCAGGGCAAGGCGTGCACCCAGATTTTGGCGCTCTTTTTGTGGCTTCAGTCCCAGAATGGCGGGGGCTCGACGTCGGGGAAGTACTCCAGAGTGAGGGGTTCTGGCCTCTTTGACAGCCGAGGGTTGATATGGGGACGAATAAGTTTGAGATAGGCCGCACCGACAAGTGCGGTGGAACCCAATGCCAGCCAGATGAGTCGTCGTTTCATTTCGCTCCCCCTGAAGTACTGAAATCTCAACTCTAAATATGCTCACCGTGAGAGGTGAGTGTAATGATTTCAGTGGGTTATAAGGGTGTCTGGCACCTGCGAGGTGGGCAAGTGCGACGTGGTTTATCGCTCGTCGCCGTCGCCCTGGAGGACGCCCCTCTTTTGGCGGTCGGCCAATTTGTCGACGTTGGCCCGGGCCACGTCGCTCATCTCAAGGTTCAACTCCGAGCAGAGGGCGGCGACGTACCAGAGGACGTCGCCCAGCTCTTTGCGAAGGGCGGCGCGGCGGGTCTCGGTGATCTCTCCGCCGTCGTCGCGGATCGCTTTTTTGACGTGTTCGCAGACCTCTCCGGCTTCTCCGGCCAGTCCCAGCGCCGGGTAGGGCGCCAGGGCGTCGTCTTCGCGGCCCGGATAAAGTGCGGTTCGAGAGGCCAATTTCTGATAGCGGTCAAAGGTCAGGTTTTCGCTCATGAGGTGCTCCGAGTACGACGATGGGATAAAAAAGAGGTGAAATCACCAGTCGGTGATCTGATAATCTTTGAGAAATTGCCCCCAGATATGCTCTCCGGTGTTGATGCCGCAGATGATGGGATCGACGATGCGGGCGGCCCCGTCGACGATGTCCAGCGGGGGGTGAAAGCGGTGGACTTCTCGTTTGTTTTCGGCGTGGTGCACGGGGTCCTCGTCGGTCACCCAGCCGGTGTCGACGCTATTCATGTGGATTCCGTCCTCGATATAATCGACCGCCGAGGTGCGGGTCATCATATTGAGCGCCGCTTTGGCCATATTGGTGTGGGGATGTCGGTCGGTCTTAAAGAGGCGGTAAAACTGGCCCTCCATGGCCGAGACGTTGACGATATGTTTGTCTTCGGTGGCAACGGCGGCCATCAACGGCTTGAGGCGGGCGTTGATGATAAAGGGGGCCACGGCGTTGACCAGGTGGACCTCCAGAAGCTCGATGGCCGAGACTTCATCGAGCTTGAGACGCCAGCTATTTACTTTTCTCAGATCGACCTGTTGGAGATCGGCGTCGAGCTGGCCGCTGGGAAAGAGATGATTTCCCCGCTCTGAATCTTCCGCCAGAAGCTCCACCTGGCTCAAGAGTGCCGAGGGGGGCTGATTCTTGGCCAATTGCAGACCGGGTGCGGTGGATTCGACCTGACCCAGGAGCTTTTGCTCCTCTTTTGATAATTGCTCGGTCTC
>SKNI01000550.1 GCA_007120615.1 Myxococcales bacterium
AGCGACGAAAGGTTTCATGAGGGAAGAAGATCCGCTCGCCAATCTTTCTATGACAGAGCTGCTGGTTCGACTCCTTAATTCGACCCATAATGAGTTATGCGATGAATCACGACCGCCTGCGACACCCAAGAGTTTATAATTTCGACGAGCAACTCGCCATTTACGGCGATCGATTCGTAGAGCTCATCGATGGACTACACCGCGGCGACCCCCTTGCCGACGAGGTGATCTCAGCGATGCAAAAACTGTCGATGAAGCAGAAGATGGAGCTCATCGACGGGGCCCTCGCCGGCCGTTTTGAGAGAACTCCCGACGCGCTCCAAAAGATGATGGAAGACGCCCGGCAAGTTCCCTCCTGGGTCGACTGGAATCGTATCGAGCGAGGGGCGGCAACTCTGATGCGCACCGGAGTCATCGGCGGACTTACTCTGGGCGCAAAATCTCTCGTCGAGGGGTACCTGGCACCGGCCGGCAATAAGCCCCTGGCCCTCTCCGGTAGACTTCGCGAACAGGCGGCGATGCGACTCAACGAGACCGCCCGCTTCGTGGAGGCCGTCGCATCTCCCGAGGGCATGCGACCTGGGAATCCGGGATTTGATATCACCCTGAAAGTCCGCCTGATGCACGCCGGTGTTCGCGCGCTCATCGAGCGGTCCGGCCAGTGGCAGCAAGACCTGTGGGCTATCCCGATCAATCAACACGATATGGTGGCCACCATCCATCTCTTCTCCACCGCCTTTATGGAGGGCGTGCAGACCCTTGGTATGGAGATATCACCTCTGGAACAAGAGGACTTTCTTCACCTCTGGCGCTACGTGGGTCACGTCATCGGCGTTGATTCTCATCTTTTGCTCCGGGCGATGCGGGAGGCCCACGCCCAGTGGAGCATCATCTCCGCCACTCAAGGCGACCCCGACGACGACTCCCGTAACCTGGCGATGGCTCTTCTGGAGGGTCCGCTCAACGAAGCCCGTACCGAAGAAGAGCGAGTGGGGGCCCTCAAACACGTCGCCTTCGCCAAGGGCGTTTGCCGACGACTCATCGGCGACCGCCGGGCCGACCAACTGGGACTGCCCGAAAATCGTTGGAGCCAGATGACGCCGGTTGTGGCCGGGGTCATCAAGACTCTCGATAAGTCCCGCCGGTTCTCGTTTGTCGATCCCTGGCTACAGAAAAAAGGCCGAGACTACTGGGAACATACCATCGCCATCGGCGCTCAGGGGCGCACCATCTCTTTTCCGCTGCCGGAGGCGCTTGCAGGACGGTCGAGTTCCTGAGTGGGCTCGTCGAGGTGTCCCGGCCATGGGATGCTCAGGTGGAAGCTGTTGATTTCACTGTGTCAGAATGGTTGCGCTTGCTGTTGTTGCTGCTGCGCATTCGACTGCGTCGGAGCCTGGCTTCCCGAGGTGTTGATCGTGATTCCGGGGCATCCCGCAGACTGCCCCAGAATGATCACGGCAATCAGTGGCAAAGATAAAGAATAACTCGCTCGGTAATGCATTGGGAACTTTTTAATAAATCGCGATAAGCCCGCCGTGATCTGGTCACACGAGAAACAATATTTCGCCACTGATACCAGAGCGAATTGTTGACCTCAATAGGCTAAAAAGGGAGGAGAGGGCGCCGACGAAGACGGTTGTCTCGGAGAATTCCCACACCGGGGAAGGTCGCCAGGGCCTTGTACCAGATCGCTCAACACCCGGAATGCTTTTTCGGCGTGCTCTTGTACTGAGCGACAAATGGCGCCTCATCTTACTCGCTGGCTCACTGGCTCTCTAGCTCTCTGGTTTGCAATGGTTAAGAATGGTTAAGGATGGTAAGGTTGCCAAAGAACTTTTCATGCTTGCCCAGCTTGTCCCAAGATGTCCCTCGAAGGAAGCCGAGGCCCTGCAGACGGCGGGTTCGAGTCTTCCAGGCAGTAGGACGATATCACCGCGACACAGGAGTTTTGATGTCGAATAGCATAGGTCGAGAGGCGATTCACTTTTTGCCCGCTTGGAGCATGCTGGTAGTTTTGTTCCTGGTGTTAGGGGTAGGTGCAGGCTGTTCAGACATCAGCACCGATCAGACCAATCGGGATAACGACGATGCTACCTGCGAGGGTGATGATTGCCTCTGCGCAGAGCTCGACTGCTCCGATGGCGAGGTATGTTATAGAGGTGTTTGCTACCCCTTTTGTGTCGACGATCCAGAATGCAATAATCAAGAGCGCTGCTATCAGGGACATTGCGCGCCCCTGGATTGCGAAGGTGTAAAGTGCGGCGATCAGGAGTCCTGTTATCGTGGGGTTTGTTATTCCATGTGTGAGGAAGATGCGGACTGCAGCGCCGAGCATGCCTGTAACCAGCAGGCCTGCGTGGACCCCTGTGAGGAGCTCAAATGTGCGGCGGGAGAGACCTGCTATCGTGGTGTTTGCTACGAATCTTGCGAGGAACAGGCCGATTGTGACCAAGAGACACGCTGCAGCGAGGACCTCTGTTTGCCGCTGAGTTGTGAAGGGGTGGACTGTCGAAGCGACGAGGTCTGCTATTACGGTGTCTGTCACCATTATTGCGAAGAAAGCCTGCAGTGCAGCGAAGCGCAGGCCTATTGTGACGCCAACGCCTGTGTGGTGCCCGATTGTGATGACGGTCTAAAGAGCGGCGATCAGACCGATGTGGACTGTGGAGGAAGTTGTGCTTCCTGCTCCGCCTGGCTCCAGTGTGAGGAGGACTCCGATTGTATCTCGGACCGTTGCATCGGAGGGGTTTGCACTCCTGATTGTGATTCCGAGGGTGAACCCTTTGGGGGGGGCAGCGGCACCGATAACGAGCCCTGGCTCATCTGCTCCGCACAGCAACTCCAACGGGTGGGTTCATCGTCACAATATTTCCATCGGTCATTTCTGGTGGTCTCCGATATTGATCTGGTAGACCTTGGTGAGGAATTCAACATCATCGGCAGCTCCAGCCAGCCCTTCTCGGGAGTCTTCAACGGCGGGGGACATATACTCCAGAACCTCCAGATTCATCGGCCGGATAGCAATCAAGTGGGGCTCTTCGGCCAGACCAGTCCGGAGGGGCGAATTACGGGGGTGAGCCTGGAAGACGTCGACATTCGGGGATCTCGTAATGTCGGCGCATTGGTGGGCCGAAATTACGGGCTTGTCGAGGATTCCAGCACCTCCGGCCAGATCATTGGGCACCGGCATATCGGTGGAGTGGTGGGGTTGAATCGATATGGAGCGGCGATTCGAAACGCTCACTCTTCTGTCCAGGTGGAGAATAACCAATTCGATGACACGGAGGGCCAATACGGAGGATTGGTGGGCGATAATTTCGGCCTCATCGAGGACAGCTCTGCCGAAGGGGACGTCATCGGTCCGGGACGTGTGGGCGGCCTTGTCGGAGTCAACTGGCGAGGGGCCCATGTCGTTCGCTCTTATGCCACGGGATCGGCGGTGGCGCGCTTTATTGGCAGTGGAGATTCGATCCGGGGCGGCTTCGGAGGGTTGGTGGGACATAATGGAAGCGCTCTCAACGAGATGGAGCTCGATGAAGATTTGCCTGTGATCGAGGACTCCTTTGCCACGGGGGCCGTCGACGCCGACCAGTTGGTCGGAGGGCTGGCGGGCACTAATGCCGGGACCATTACAACCTCTTATGCCTCCGGAGATGTGGAGGGTGTGCAAAACGTGGGGGGACTTGTGGGGGGAAATTGGGAGGGAGGAGAGATCCTGGCATCCCACGCCGAGGGGGATGTCTTCGGGCAGAACGTCGTGGGGGGACTGGTGGGCAATAACGGCCTGAGTTTTCCAGGCATGGAATTGGACGAAGTGTCCGTCATCAACGATGCCTACGCTGTCGGTGACGTTCAAGGCCAACAATTCGTCGGGGGCCTGGTGGGAGTCAATCAGGGAGAGGTTGGTCGGTCTTTTTCTGAGGGGAACTCTGGGGCCACGGGCGGTGTCCTGGGGGGATTGGTGGCAAGAAATGAGGAGGATGCCACCATCAGGGAGAGTTTTTCTCTGGTTAACTTACAAGGAGGCGAGCGCGTGGGCGGGCTGGTGGCAGAAAATTTCGGTGTCATCGACTCCTGCTACGCTCGTGGAGACGTAGAAAGCGATGGCCCATTTGGGGGAGGATTGGTGGCGATGCACCTGAACGGGATGATCCGCAACTCTTATAGCGCGGCTCCCACCTCCGCTTCGGCCAACGCTGGAGGACTGGTAGGCGTCGTCGACGGGGCAGCATCCACGGAGCATTCCTATTGGGATTTGGAGGTCGGCCTCGACATCAGCGCTGCCGGAACGGGGCGGACGTCGGAGGAGCTTGCCGATCCGGACAGCTATGACCCTTCCTGGATTTTCTGCCCCGCCACCGACTGCGTATGG
>SKNI01000473.1 GCA_007120615.1 Myxococcales bacterium
CAGATCCTGTTTTTTTTTGTTTTTTCTGCGCCTCTGCGATTCTCCGCGCCTCTGCGATTTCCCTTGCCCTTGCCCTTGCCCTTTCGCGCCTCGCCTACCTCACGAACCAAACGTCCGCGAGAGCACCCCAGTTGGCGAAGTAGTACACCGCGAAGGCCAGCAGGAAGACCACCACGATCACCATCGTTCCCGAGGTGTTGTGGTCTTCTTTATGACTTTCCCCGACGGCGGCCTTCTCTACGGAGAGGTCGGCGATGGTTTCGGGGACGCCCCAGCAGGCCATTTTGCGGCCTTTATTGGATTCTCCGAAAAGAACGGTGGCTACGGCGAGTCCCACGAAGATCAGGAGGCCCGTGACGGCGAGGACTCCGCCGATTCCGAGCATTCCCAGAAAGAGGTGGGTCGTGGAGCCGTAGATTCCGGCGGCGTCGATATCCCAGGTTCGTCGGGCCACGCCCTCGGAGCCTGCAAAAGACATCCCCAGCGACATTAAGACGATGCCGGCGGCGAAGATATAAGGCTGAACCCGTGCCAGGGAGCGGCCCACATAATCCTTCTGAAAGATCAGGGGGATCACGTAATAAGTGAGCGCCATAAACGCCAGGGTCGTGCCACCGACCACGGTTGCGTGGAAGTGTCCGGGGATCCGAAGCGTGTTGTGGGCGATGATATTGATCTGCTGGGTGCCCAGGGTGACGCCGGTGATGCCGCCGATGAATCCGAAGATCACAAGCGACAGGAAGAAGCCCGAGAAGCCCGGGTTTTTCCAGGGAGCCTTGAGCAACCACTCAAAGAGTCCGCGGGTATAACCCTTGGCGCGCATCCCGAGTTCCACGGAGGCCGGAACGGTGAATCCGTGAATCATGCTGGCCAAAACGGCCAGGTACATGGCGTAGGAGGTGTTCCAGATCTTCCACTCCGCGCCGACGCCGGGATCGACCAGAAGGTGGTGAGCCGAGGCGATGTTGATGAAGAGGATATAGAGCACGAACGCTGCCCGGCAGACCGCCTCATTGGGCGCTCTTGCGCCGGTTGTTGTGTGGGCCAGGAAATACCAGACGGCGACCATGGCGCAGACGTTGACCTGCTGGCTCTGGTGACCAAGTCCCCACCAGATCATGCGGTACCACATGGGGTCGGGCTCCGGGGTGAGTCCCAGGGAGAAGAGAAATGTGGGAACCAGAGCGATTGCGCCGTGCAAGATGGCGACGACGGCGATGATCGCGGCTGCGACGGCGCCGAAGGTCACAAGCGGGACGCTGCCCTCGTAGGTCTTATCGCGACGAGCGATATAAATGGTGCCGAAGAAGTTGATCACGCCCACCAGAGCGCCCACGGCGAAGAGTAAGATTCCCAGATAAAAGAGGGGGTGGGCCAGAAGCGGAAGATAGGACGTCAGGAGTACGTCGGCGTGTCCCGCAAAGATGATGAAGTTGGTCATCAAGGCGCCGAGCATCATCAGGGCAAATGATAGCCAGGCCAGATGTTTGGAGAAGAGCCGGCTATTGAGCAGGCTCGTGCTGACAAAATAAAGGATCGCCATCTCGATAAAGAGGATCCAGAAGATCAGCATATTGACGCCGTGGACCGTCAGGATTCGGTAGAACCACTCCGCGTCGAGGAGATGAACGGTTTGCCAGCGGGTCAGGGCTAATAAAAGCGCGGCCAGTCCACCTACGAGCAGAAAGACGATGCCGCTGACGGCGTTGAGTTTGATGAACCGCTGGGCCTCGAGACAGACGGATAAGCCCGTGGTCTCGCAGGTGCGGCTTTCGCTTTCGCGCATATTGGACTGCATAAGTGTCCTCCGTTTGTTTTTCGCTCCCATCCGAAAATGGAGCCGTCTATTTGACGAGAATCGTGCCGATCATGGCGTGGTGTCCGACCCCGCAGAATTCGTTGCATACGATGGTGTAGGTGCCCGCCCGAGTTGGGGTGATGGTCAGCACGTGGTCATAGCCCGGCATGACCTGAAAGTTCATATTCATGGGCTGTAGCGAGAAGCCGTGCTGGATATCCGTGGACGACATATGAAGCCGGTAGGTCTCGCCCTCGCGAAGCTGGAGGACGGGGTACCAACTCCACATTCTGGCCACGAGGTAGGCGTCGCCGCCCGGCGGGGGCTCAGCCACGGGGATGCCGTCGAGGGTGTCGACTTGATTGGTCTCGGCGAAGCGATTTGTGCGCTCCAGAAAGTCTCCGGGGTCCACGGCATAGGCCTCGCCGGTGCTATTTTGCTTTCCCTTGAAATGCCACAGGGGCATCATCACGGACATGATCAGGCACCACACAAGTGCCATGCCCAGCCAGATGCGCTCGTGACCGGTGGGTTTTTGAAACCAATTTTTCGGAGGTGGATAAATGCTCATGAAAGACTCCTTTGTGCAAAACACAGGGTAAGCGAGATCAGGGAAGTTGCGCCGGAGGGACCATCAACAACTCGATCCAGCCCCAGGCGGTGTAGGAGATGAACGGGATCAACACTCCCAGCAGGAGCAGCAGCCAGGGGTTGTCCATCAATCGCTGAATGGGGTGAATCTTCTCTTCTGTGACGTCGATTTCACTGGGTTCAGTCATGTGATTCTCCTTAGGGTCGGGGTGCGAAGGTGGTTGTGGATGGCGACGGCGATGAGGGCGATGAATACGCCGCCGCCGAAGACGGCCATGAGGCCGCCGATGCCCATGGTGGCCATTCCGATGAAGGCGCCGGCAGAGTCGATGACCTGCTCGGAGCCGTAGGCTTTTCGATCCATGCCGTAGAGGCCGCTGACGGCGAATCCGATGGCGAAGGTCAACTGGCCGACGCCGAAGATCACCGGCTGCCAGGTGGCGAATCGACGCCACCACTTGCGATCTACGCTCCAGCCGGGGATCTCGATGAGGGCAAAGGTCAGAGCCATCAGAGCCACGGTGATTGCACCGAGAGAGGCGTGGTAATGAGCGGGGATCATGGTGTCGGAGCCCCGGATCATGGCGCCCAGGCCAAAGCCGGTGACGGTGAGAAGGGCGCTGACTAAAAAAGCGTAGCGGCCGGCCCGGCTGATCGAAGGCTTCCAGCAACGGGCCAGGCAGATGACGATCGCAAGCGACACGGGCAAGACGATTCCGAATTGCATCAGCCGGGTGAATCCCCCGATATAGGTGCTCGTGGGGCCGGAGAAGGCCAGAAAAGGTGCCGCAAGTTGTGGAGCGATAAGGGCCGCCGAGAGCCCGATGACGAGTTTGGGGCTGATGGGGGTTCGCCCCGATCTGTCGCGGAGCAGGAAAAACCAGGCTCCCAACATCACCAGGATGCTCAGCACCTGAAGGGTGTGGCCCACGCCCCAGAAGAGGAACTCGTAATAGACCTCCGGCGACCGGTCGCGAGGAACTTTGAAAAAGGTGATGACAAAGACCACCGCGGCGATGATGGCCACCGGCGAGGTCGCTCGCCAGGCGATGGCCGACGAGAGTGGGACGTTCCATTCTCGCGGCGGAGCGATGGTCGGCGGTCGACATAAGATCAGGGCGGAGCCGGCGAAGAAGGCGGCCAGGCCGAAGAGAAATACGGGGTGATCCACCACGGGGATATAATTGACCAGAAGAGGCGTCGCGCCTCGGATGCCGGCGGAGGCCACGATGGCCACGACGCCGACGCTTGCGAGGGTGGTGGCTGCGAGGATTCGACGGGGGCTGGTGATGCCGTCGACCAGGAGTCGAAGCCCCGCGGCGTAGGCGATAAACCAGCCCCAGAGGGCCAGCACCACGTGAACGACCAGAGCCCGCCGAAAGAAACTGGGGTCGTCGATCCACTCGGAGATCACCGGCGCACGACCCACGACAAGCGCCAGAGCCAGGGCTCCGGCGAGTACTACGGTGGCTACAGCGAGGGCGATCCAGTAGGTCGCCACCTTTCGGGCCATTCCGTCGATTTGCATGGACCACCTCGGGGGAAGGGCAAAGAGCCGATCTCTTTGCCGACCCGACCAGCGTAATACCGATTCGGGAACGGGGAGATGATCTGGGTCATATCGGGGTGGGATTGATCGGGATCGGTGATCGAGATCGATGATCGATGATCGAGGTGGAGATCGCGTGCGAAGGGCTAGTTGGAGCGCGGACGTCCTCCTCGTCTTTCCATGGGACACATCTGTAGCACGTACTTATAGCGTGGGAATCTGATTCACTTCTTAGCGTCCTGTTGAGTAGCCCGCCAACCCTCTTCAAAGCGGACAAACGCGCGATATCCACTGCCGATCATCGCCAACCGGGCTGACCCTCATGCTTCCGATCGCCGCCTAACTTTTTCCCTCGGCTCCAACTACGGTGCCTTTGGCGCCGATAACATCCTTGTTATCGCTAAGAAAAAAAGCGCTTTTTCTCTTGCGAGGA
>SKNI01000075.1 GCA_007120615.1 Myxococcales bacterium
GATCGATGACCTCGATCCCCGAACCCGGCACCGACGACCGAGCCTGGACAATAAGAGCACTCCCCGGGCCTCTCAAGCTCCTCGGACACCACCGGCGACCAGCGCGCCACCGACAGCAAAGGCCCCAACGACACCGCAATATCCCAGCGCCGAGCCCTTGAATATCGACCAACTCGACGACGCCAGCTTTGATCGAATATTGGAGCGGGAGTACCGCATTCATCACAACCAGCTGCTCGCCATCGAGCTTGCTCCGTCTCTTCCCTCCGAGGATCTTGACGTCGTCGAGTTGGACCCGCCGTTTTCTGCTTCGGACTCCATCAACGAGACAGTCCTCGTGGACCTCCCCGCTTCCCGGCCTCCGGAGTATTCATGAGTGCCGAAGAAACCAACGAAAATAAGGACGAGTTCACCGACGACGGCGAAGAGACCGGTAAAGAGACCGACGAGGAGACCAACGAAGAGACTCGAATCCAGGGCCTCGACGATGTGCGCATGAGCTTTCTCTCCCATCTCGGAGAGCTTCGACGCCGCGTCGTCTTCAGCCTGGCCGGGGTGCTCGTCGCCTTCCTGATCTGCTGGGCATTTAAGTACACCCTCTTTGATTTTCTCCAACAACCTCTGATTCTTGCGGCCCCGGAGATGCAGGACGCTCAACTGCACCAGAAAGATCTGGCCGAAGTATTCTTCACGCTGTTGAAGACCTGTTTGCTGGCCGCGGTCTTTCTCGCCTCCCCCATCATTCTTTATAATATCTGGAAATTCGTCGCCCCCGGGCTCTATCCCAATGAAAAGCGAGCGGTCATCCCTTTTATGACCCTGGGAACACTTTTCTTTTTCCTCGGTGCCAGCTTCTGCTATTACCTGGTCATTCCGCTGGGGTATGGATTTCTCTACGAATTCTCGGCCCCCGTCGCCGATCCCACCCTGATGATCGACGAATATTTCGCCCTCACCACCAAATTGCTCCTCGCCTTCGGCCTCGTATTTGAACTCCCCGTGGCCACCCTCTTTCTCTCCGGGGTGGGACTTCTGACCCACCGAACCCTCATCAAACAATGGCGAATCGCTGTGGTGGTCGCTTTTATCCTCGCCGCCATGCTCACCCCTCCCGACGTCATCACCCAGGTGATGCTCGCCGGTCCCATGCTGGTGCTTTACCTCATCTCCGTGGTCATCGCTTACGTCCTGACCACAAGACGCGAGAAACGGCTCGAGGCCGAGGGTCTGCTCTAAAACCAAAAAAGACGCACAACCTCTCCTGTTTTTTCGATAACAGTATTGGCAGCAACGTCCTGTGCTTTGACAGGGCGAAGAAGCCGAATACAACAACCAATAAACAGGAGAATTCGCATGTATACACGTATTTCGATTCACGCCTTATTCGCACTCATTGTGGGCCTGGTCCTGGCGGTAGGCTGCACCGACGCCAACGCTGCGGAGTCGACCTATTTGCCCCTCTTTGACCCCTGTCCGTTCGGGGTTGACGGCGAAAATGACCTTCTTAACGAAGATCTCTTCCCCGATGGTTTTGATCTCGACGATCTCGACGATCTGGAGCTCGACGACGACCTCGACTCCTCGGACGTCTTCGATATCTTCGGAAATCAACCCTACTCTCAGGCAAGCCCGTTTATGGGCTCCACGCCGGCGGCCACCCCTGCTTCAGCACCGTCTCGGGGCGATGCGACACCTCGCAGCAATGCATCGACCATCGATATCAACCGCGCCAATGCCGACAAGCTCACCGAGCTGCCCGGCATCGGACCCGCCCTGGCCGAACGCATCATCGAATACCGCCAGACTCGCCAGTTCACCAACGTCAGCCAACTCCAACGAGTGCCCGGCATCGGCCCCGCCACCTATGAGCGCCTGCGGCCCATGATCCACGTGGAGTAGCATCGGCCAGCAGTCGTTGCCAATGGCCCCGCCGGCTCTGAAGCGGCGGGGCTCTTTTCCTTTTTGATCCCTCCTCAAGAAGCGCTACTATGGGCGACGACGACTTTCTCATAACCACGCAGTACACATGCTCGGTCCATTTCAAATTACGTCCTTCCTCGGAGAAGGAGGCATGGGGTCGGTCTGGAAAGGTGTTCATCAACAGAGCGGTCGGCCGGTCGCCATCAAGATACTCCTGAGTAAATTCGCTAGAAGTAGACTCTATCTGGAGGGATTTCACCGCGAAGTCCGGGCCACCGCCCGTCTGGATCATCCCAATATTATCAGCATCTACGACCACGGCGTCGTCTCCCGAGAAGCCGCCGCTTCCCATCCCAGCCTCGCCGAGGGCTCGCTATGGCTGGCCATGGAGTATATCAACGGCGGCGCCCTCGATGAACACACTGGCTGCTCCACTTGGTCGGAACTCGTCGAGCTTCTCCTGCAGCTTTTCGACGCTCTGGCCCATGCCCACGCCCGGGACCTGGTCCATCGAGACCTCAAGCCCGGCAATATTTTACTCGCTCTGCCCGCTGAGCAGACCTCCCCCAGAAAGTGGGTCCTCACCGACTTCGGCATCGCCCACCTCCAGGACCCGTCCATCGCCGATCGCACCGCCGATATCGATGGAGTCAACGCCGGAACACCGGTCTTTATGGCCCCGGAACAGATCCAGGGATATTGGAGGAATTACGGACCCTGGACCGACCTCTACGCCCTGGGTT
Organism: Myxococcales bacterium; assembly: GCA_007120615.1. Taxonomy (GTDB): domain Bacteria; phylum Myxococcota_A; class Bradymonadia; order Bradymonadales; family Bradymonadaceae; genus SKNI01. The sequence continues at coordinate 2,664 of SKNI01000075.1, forward strand.
GCCTGACCTATATGCTGGTCTCAGGTAACCCGCCATTTTATGGTGATTCCCTCATCGACATCGCCATGAAGCACGTCTCCGAGCCGGTTCCCCGACTGACTCCAAATTTTGCGGTTCCCCCGGGATTTGAAAATTGGCTGCTTCGATTGCTGGAAAAGGATATCAGCCATCGCTACCAGCATGCCGCTGACGCCGCCGCCGACCTCCTGCGTCTGGACGCTCCCGAGCCCGCGACCACAGCGCCTGCGACCACAACATTGCACACCCTGCCGGTCTTCTCTCCCATGCTCACGGAGATACTCGCCCCCCCGCAGTTATCTCGGAAACTGGCCGAAGATCGCCATCGAAACCTGTCGCAAAGCACTGCTGCTGAGAGAAAACCGGGCCCGATTCGCCGTCAAGTCAGGCCCCCGGACACCTGGCGAGCACCACGGGAACAACGGCGATCCCCCGCTCCGATTCTCGGCGCCGGGGTGGGGATTTTCGGCTTTCGACAAAACCCCTTCGTCGGCCGCGAAGCCGAACGAGATCATCTCTGGAGTGAATTTCAGCAGATCTGTTCCTCCGGTCGACCACGCTGTGTCATCGTGGAGGGCCCCGTAGGAATCGGCAAAACCCGACTGATGCAATGGCTGGCCACTCGCGCCGAAGAGTTGGGCCTTGCCACCTCCCTGAATACCACTCACAGCCCGATCATCAACGCCACCGAAGGTCTGCCCCGCCTCTTCCAGACTCACCTTCGCGCCACCGGACTCGACCAAAAAGGTCTCCGACACCGGCTCCAGCAGGCCTTTCGAACCCATTTCCAGGATCACCCTGACGACGATGAACTCGCCGCGCTCATGGAGTGGATGCAGCCGCAAGAGGAGAAAAATCAGCGCGATACACATGCCTCTACTCCCATCATCCGACTTGATTCTGCGCTGGAGCGCTATACCCTGGCGCAAAATCTATTGCAGCGAATCGCCACCAGTCGCCCCGCGATTCTGTGCATCGACGACGGCCAATGGGGCCAGGACAGTCTCGGGTTTATTCATCATCTTCTGTCCACCTATGAGGACAACCGCCTCCCCGTTCTCGTCCTCATCGGTGTGCGTCCCGAAGCTCTGAGCCAGCGCCTGGTGGAGCGCGAATTTCTTCACCTCCTCCTCGAAGATCAAAACTGCTCCGCCCTGACCCTCTCTCCACTGGAGATGGCGGAGCAACAGGAACTCATCGCCCGTCTGCTGAGGCTCTCCGATCCCCTCATTCGCCAGGTCAGCGAGCGTACCGAAGGCAATCCCCTCTACGCCACACAACTTATCGAGGATTGGATCACTCGAGATGCCCTCCAGGAATCTGCCCGGGGATATACCCTTCGTCACGGAGAAGCCTTTCCCCCGGATATTGAAACCCTGATGGAAAGCCGGATAGCCGAGGCCCTCTCCACCACTGAAGACCCCTCTCGCGCGGGCCAGGCCCTGGAGTTGGCTGCCGCTCTGGGTCTCGATCTGGACCTCAAGGAATGGATCACCCTCTGTGATGCCTATGGAGCGCCCGTCGACGAAAACCTCGTCGATCATCTCATGGTCACCGGGATCGCCGTCCCCCGCCCCCTGGGGTGGCGGTTTCGACTTCCCCTTTATCGGGATTGCCTGGAGCGAATCAGTCGCCGCGAGGGACGCTGGGAATCGATCCATTTCTGCTGCGCCCAGACC
>SKNI01000019.1 GCA_007120615.1 Myxococcales bacterium
AACCGTTTCGGATCGAGGGTGTCCGTCAGCGGCCAAGGTGACCTGCTTTGGCGTTACCCCTTATCCACAACACCCCACGCGACCGCATTGAGCCGCGACATTGGGACGAAACTTCTCGGTAAGAAACTCCTCGGTGAAGACCTCTTCGGCCAACTCCGGCTCCACCTCCATGGCATTTTTCAACCAGAATTGAATCACTGGAGCATCACTGCGTTCGGCGGCCTCCATCATCAATTCCATGGCCTCCTCTCGGCGATATTCCTGCCACAGAGTTCCGATGGACTGATCCCACATATTGGGATGTTTTTTCTCCGGCGCCGCTTCCACCGCCGCAACGATGGCGCTGACCTCTCCGGTCTTGCGCACCTCTTTGAGGGCCCCGTTGATTCCCTGGGTCCCCAGAAATCGAAACGCGATGACCATGGACCCGATCGCGATAAATACCCACCACCATTCGAACATAATGCTCCTTGTTCAAGAGAGTCTCATTGGCTGTAACATCCCAGAAGCCGACAAAAATTGCCAACATGGAGCGCGGACGTCCGCGCTCCGAGAATCGAATTGATGTTGCTACCCGTTTACCCTGCCGTTACCTTATGGGGGCTCGAAAATAGATCCTACTGAAGATCGCTGCTTAAAAGGAAACCACTGATGCCTAAATTGCTACTGCTGTTCACCGTTTGCTTTTTTATCGCAGCCTGTGGGGAAGCCGCCGAAGATCCCATCCCCTTCTCTGAAAACCAGACTCAGAACCAGGGCGATGCTGATGCCGACGGCGAGGACCCGGTAGAGTTTGGCCCCCGCGATCATATGGGCCCCATCGGCGGCGACCGCCCGGTGGAGGCGGTTTTCCCCAACAATTATGACGTAGAGGGCAGCTACCCCCTATTGATCAAGCTTCACGGCCTGGGAAGCAACGCCATTCAAACCGACGCCTTCTTCTACACCCTGGACGAAGCCAAAGAACGCGGGGTCATTACCCTGACACCTGAGGGCACCGTCGACGCCAACGGCAATCAACATTGGAATCTCTTTCCCACTGGAGTCGACGACCTCGGCTATATCACGGGACTCATCGAAGAGGCCGTGGAGAAATACGCCGTCGACCCCGATCAGATCTTTTTGATGGGACTCTCCAACGGAGGATTTATGTCTCATCTGATGGCCTGCGAGCGGGGCGACCTGGTGCGCGCCATCATCAGCTTTAACGGCTCCTCTTATCTCAACGAAAGTGACTGTAAGGCTCAGGACCCGGTCGAGATCATCCACGTCCATGCCACAGACGATCAGGTCATCCCCTACAACGGTAATTCCTATATGCCCGGTGCCCGGGTCGTAGCCGAGCGATGGGCCGACTGGAATCAATGCGACCCCGAACCCGTAGATGGCCCCGATATCAATATCACCGGTGAGGTCAGCGGAGACGAGACCTCCACCGAGATCTGGCAAAACTGCACCGAAGGCGGCGGCGTCCAATTATGGACCATCAACGGTGCCAGTCATGTGCCTCTTCCCCTTACGGACTTCGTTGAACTTGTCTTCGACGAAATCCTATAGAACCCGCGGGCCACGGCACGGGACGCGGATGTCGACAAACCCACGGGGAATGCTACTGTGGCCGAGCTGATTCAAGACTCAATGACCTTATTTTTTTTGCGGAGAATACTGGAATGACGATGAGCGAAGAGGTGATTGGAAAACTTGCCAAGGCCGTTGACGAGGCCGCCCGAACGAGCGAAAGCCTGGTCATGCTCACCGCCGAGAACCCCGAGATGACATTGGACGATGCCTATACGATTCAACGAGCGTCCATGGAGCGCCGAAAAGCGCGCGGCGAAGAGGTCATCGGGATGAAGATGGGCCTGACGAGCACCGCCAAGATGGAGCAGATGGGGGTCCACAATCCCATCTATGGACATCTCACCGACGCCATGGTCATCGGCGACGGCGAAACCATCGAATTCGACGCCTATTGCCATCCCCGGGTCGAGCCGGAGTTAGCCTTTATCATCAAGGAGGATATCTCCGGCGCCGTCGACGCCCGCCAGGCGCTCTCGGCGGTGGAAGGGGTCTGCGCGGCGCTGGAGGTCATCGACAGTCGCTATCAGGACTTCAAATTCACCCTGATCGACGTGGTCGCCGATAACGCCTCGTCCACCGGATTCGTTCTGGGGCCGGTGGTCAAGCCGGCCGCGGACCTGGATCTTGGAAACCTCGGTATGGTCATGAGCATCAACGGGGAAGTCGTCGAGACGGGCAGCAGCGCCGCTATACTTGAGCATCCGGCCCGCTCTCTTGCAGCGTTGATCACCATGTTGTCCGAACGCGGCGAGGGGCTAAAAGCGGGGCAGGTCGTCCTGGCGGGAGCGGCGACGAAGGCTGTACATCTGAAGCCGGGCGACCAGGTCCAGCTCGAGGTGGACTCCCTGGGAACGGTGGCCCTCGGGGTCTCTTGAATCGTCAATCTGCGTTCTTCAACCCCAGAGCCACGTCGACGATCATATCTTCCTGTCCACCGACCATTCGGCGGCGGCCCAACTCCACCAGGATATCGCGGGGGTCGACGTCGAATTGCTCGGCCGCTTTCTCGGTGTGCAATAAAAACGACGAATAGACTCCGGCGTAGCCCAGCATGAGGGAATTTCCATCGGTCTGTACCGGTCGCCGCTGCAGCGGGCGCACCATCTTATCGGCGCAATCGATCAGCGGGTAGAGCTCCACTCCGGTATCGATTCCCATTCTGTCGGTGACGGCGATCAAGACCTCCAGGGGGCAATTTCCGGCACCCGCTCCCATCCCGGCCACTGATCCGTCGACCCGGTCGGCGCCGGCTTCGATAGCGATGATCGTATTGGCCACTCCCAGTCCCAGATTATTGTGGTTATGAAAACCCACCTGGCAGTCCAGGGCCTCTCGAAGAGCTGCAATTCGCTCTCTGGCTTCGTCCATCAGAAGAGCCCCGGCGCTGTCGGTAACGTAGACGCAATGGGCCCCGTAGCTCTCCATCAATTTTGCCTGCTCCACCAGCTCTTTGGTGGGAATCATATGGGCCATCATCAAAAACCCCACCGTATCGAGACCCGCCTCTCTGGAGAACTCGATATGCTGACGAGCGACGTCGGCTTCGGTGCAATGGGTGGCGACGCGAATGGTGTCGATTCCGCAGTCCAGCGCCATCTCAATATCGGCGATGGTCCCGATTCCGGGAAGTAACAGTGCCGCCAGCCGGGTCTCCACCAGGACCTCTCGAACGGCCTCCAGATATTCTCGCTCCGTATGCGCGGAGAAGCCATAATTTAGAGAATTACCGCTCAATCCATCGCCGTGGCTGACCTCGACGATATCGATCCGAGCCTCTTCCAACTTCTCGGCGATCTCCACCATCTGGGACACCGAATATTGATGGCCCAGGGCGTGCATTCCGTCGCGGAGCGTACAATCGTTGATGATGATCGACTTCTTCTCTACTGGATTCTTCTTATCCACGGTGAACCTCGGCGTCGCTGACCATCAACTCTCCCATATGAAGCGCTGCAGCCGTCATAATATCGAGATTCCCGGCGTATTTCGGCAGATAATCACCGGCCCCCTCCACCTCCAGCAATACCGTCACCCTCAGGCCCGATATCTCTCCACGTCCAGGGATAAAGAGGGGCTCTTCGACAAAAGATTCAAAAATCACAGGCTTCACCAGTCGATATCCAGGAACATATTCGGCGACTCGACGGACCACATCTTCGACGGCGGCCCTTACTCTCTCTCGCGAGACATCCTCACAGAAGACATGAACCGTATCGCGCATGATCAGCGGCGGCTCCGCCGGATTGAGAACGATGATCGCCTTGCCCTCCTCGGCGCCGCCCACCTCCTCGATGGCCCGGGCGGTGGTGACCGTGAATTCATCGATATTCGCCCGGGTCCCGGGCCCCGCCGATTTGCTGGCGATGGAAGCCACGATCTCCGCGTAATAAACCTGGGCAACCTGCGAGACCGCCCACACCACCGGGATGGTCGCCTGTCCACCGCAGGTCACCATATTGACGTTCGACGCCTCGCGATGCTCCTCGATATTGGCGACGGGGACCACATAGGGACCCACCGCCGCCGGTGTCAGATCGACGACCTTCTTATTGGCTTTCTTAAGGATCGGAGCGTGTTTGAGATGCGCCCCGGCGCTGGTGGCGTCAAAGACGACCTCTACCTCGTCAAAGACGGGGTCCTGGATCAATCCTTCGATCCCCAGGTGGGTGGTCGCTACGCCGTTTTCTTTTGCCAGCGCCAGCCCCTCTGAATCGGGGTCAATGCCCACCACCATCGCCAGCTCTAAGACCGCCGATCGTTTTTGCATCTTGAGCATCA
>SKNI01000690.1 GCA_007120615.1 Myxococcales bacterium
CCGTCGCGGCTCGACACCGGAATTCTCTTTGGCATCCGCCAGCGGGTCCCGCCGGTGCCGTCCGGTATGACGTTCATACGCCTGTAATACCGCCTCGGAATCAATTCGCAATTCCCGCGCATAATTTCGCAGATGTCCACGCACAAAAACTTCCGCAACGTATTCTTCGAATCGATCCGCTTCCAGATGCCCCAACATCGTCTTCGGAATCCGCGTCATCGCGGCCACATCGGCGATGGTCAGACCGAGTTCCTCCCGTGCATTGCGTAGCATCGTGCCCGGTGATTCCATACTTCTTCCTCGTTTACTGCTGACACATCATCGGCGACTACTTTTTAATAACTGCATTACCCGGACCCTGCCCGGTTCAGGTGGGCGTAATACAAAATCTGGGAGATATTGCAAGCTCTTTTTAATCCCTCTAGATCCAGCATACCCCGGTGAGGCCCACAGACGAAGAAAAAGTTTTCCACAGCCCGCGATCAGCGCCTCACATCTTCTTAATGCAACACTTTAAGTCTCTCGCACCCCTCTATTGCCGTCAAATTCATCGGAGTAACGGTTTGTACAACCTCTCCCCTCATTTCTGCGATGCCATTGCTCCTGAGCATCACCCCGAGGGTTGACACTTTTGGGGGTCGTTGATAGCAATGCTGAGGTGCTCAACAATTGCCGCCTTTGACCTCCACATCGTCTCAGATTTTCAATACTGTCCGATTTGGAATGTGGACCAAAATTGAGCACTCGAATTATTGTGGTGACAGGCCCTTGGCCGGATTGAGGAGTTCCTATGCTGGTGCGCGTATTACCTGTTTTTGTTGCCACAGCGGCAGTCGCCGCATTTCTGGCGCTATCTCCCCATGCAGAAGCTGCCGATTATACGGATTTGCTTAATGCCGCCGATGACTTCGACGACAACGATCCTGAAACCTTCGATCCCTGGGACTTTAATCTTGAGCCCAGCTTTCGATTTGATTACGGCACCGCCAATATCAGTCGAGAAGCGCCCTGCGTACCGAACACCCCCTCCAATTCATTAGAGGCCAATAATCCCCGCCTCGTCGTCGATAATACTCGTTGTGATGAGCCGCGCATCATCTCCAACAAAGAGATGGATTATCGACACTCTCGAAGCACCCTTGATTTGACCTTGCGGGCCGGGCTGTACAAAGATCTCGAATTACGAGTGACCGTTCCCTACGTTTTCAGCTCCACCCGAGGACTGCGCTATGCCGCCGAAGACGACCGCGGTCAGGGTGGTGTCTCCGAAGGCAATTCATCGGTCGACCCCTCGACCAACCGGATTCGAAACCACGCCGAGAATGTCTTCGCTCCTGATCAGTCCGCCAGCGCTTATACCACCAGCCTCGATCAATATCAGATGTTTCGCTTCTTCGAATTGGGTGGTGATTATACCACCTTTGAGCGAAGCGGCCTGGGAGATCCCTCGGTGGGTATTCACTGGGCTCCCTGGAGCGATTATCGCGACGACACCAAGGCTACCCTGCTGATCGGTATGGACTATATGATGCCTGTGGCCGAGATTCAGCGCCATGATAATAGCGCCGTTGGTCTTGGCGTACACGAATTGTCCTGGAAGGTCGCCGCCTCCAAGAAGTTCGACTGGTTCGAGCCCTATTTCGGAGCCGAATACTTTTTGCCGCTGCCCGCCCAGGATTCTCTCTACGGACGAACCGACCGCACCCAGAATCAAGGACAGGGACAGGTCTTGCTTAATCCCCCTCAACGGGGTCAATTCACCATCGGGACCGAGATCATTCCCTACGAAGATCCCGAAGAGGACATTCGCTACTCTTTCGACCTTCGATTTATCTTCGGATATGTCAGCGAGGGCCGCGACTACACCCCCCTATTCGATCATATGACCGACCCCGATAATCCCTGCAGTGGTCGGACTATCGAATCTGTGCGTCCTGTCTTCGACGAAAATGATAACCTCACCAATCCCGACGACGTGGCCTGCTCCTGGGTCATTCGTCAGCCTTCTAACGCTCGAGGACCGGCGGTCTATGATCTGGAAGATGCCATCAACTCCGGACACAACGATCCATTCTCCTTCACCGATCTGATGTCCGTCGACAGCTACGGAACGTTCGGCGGACAGTTGGGAGTGTATCTGCAGCCCTCCAGTTATTTCCAATTCAAGGGAGTTGTGGGCCTGACCCATCACCAGTCTCACCTGATCACCAACGCCCGGACCGGACGAAATAGCCCGGCCACCGACGCCGACACCGTCTCCATGACCGACGCTCGAGAGCGAAACCCGGCCTATAATCCGAGCTACGACAACTCCGGCGATCGCTTTAAAGTGCAGCGATTCAACACCTGGCATTTCATGGTCACCACGGCGCTCCAATTCTGAGAGCGTCTTATCGGATGACCGTATCGATGCGGTCATAGATCTGAGAGCGCGGCACATCATAGAGCTCGCTGACGATATCCTTTATCGTCCGGGCGCTGAGCCCCTGACCATGGAGTACCTCGATCGCCCGGTCGGCCTCCTTCCACTCTTCTTCATCGTCCTCTTCGGCTTGTGCAGCAGCGATACACAACACGATCTCTCCTCGCACCGACTCCCGTTTTGCTAGCTCCTCGTAGACCTTTTTGACCCCACCTACCAGATACTCCTCGTGAACCTTGGTCAACTCTCGGGCCACACATACCTCGCGCTCCTCCCCACAGACCTCCACAACGTCCCTCAACGCCTCCACAACGCGTCGCGGAGACTCATAGGCCACCACCGTTGTACGCAATCCCTCTAACGCCATGAGCCGACCCTGGCGCTCGGCCCGATTGCCGGGCAAAAAACCCTCAAAATAAAATCGGTCGCTGGCCAATCCCGACCCGCTCAACGCCACCACTGCCGCCACCGGCCCTGGCAACGCCGTCACCTCCTGACCGGCTTGCCGACAGGCCCGGACCAGCCGATAGCCCGGATCCGAGATCGTCGGCGTTCCCGCATCGCTGATGAGCACCACCGACTTTCCCTCCTTCAGCGCCTCCACAATTGGCTCCACTTGCCCCCTGGCCGTATGGTCGTCATACCGCCACAACCGGGGGCGTCCCTGACTTCGCTCAATTGCCAGCCGCTCCAATAATTTCCCCGCCCGTCGAGTATCTTCACAGGCGATAATATCGGCCGTCTTCAGCACCTGGCGTTGCCGCGCTGTTATATCGTCCAGGTTCCCGATGGGTGTTGGGCAGATCACGAGCATATGGACTCTCCTTAAAAGAAAAACGGCGGCCTTCTTCTCTCAACGAGGAGGTGGCCGCCGCTTGTTTATACTTCGTTCTCAGCGCTTGCTGTTACGCTCCCGCACTATTTTCCAATCGCCAGTCCCAGCTCCTCGCGAAGCTCGAAATACTCCTCGCTGATGGAGAAGAGGACCATCTCTCGGATCTTCTCTTTGACGCCGGCCTTTCCGAGTGGTGTGCGATCCGCTTTGACACAGGCGGCGGCGGTGTGGATATCACCACTGAGCAACAGCCCCATGCGAATCGAGGTATGCTCCACCGACACCAGCCAACGAGACAGATTGGGATTCTCGCCCTTGGCCAAAAACTTCTTCATCAGCTTCTGAGCCTGCAAGAGTGTGGGGCCCTGCATCTGCGCGATCTGACCTTTGATTTGCTGGCCTTGCTCACCCAGCGTCTTGCCGACGCCCAGACTGGGCTCGGTCAGATCCATCAATGCCATAAAGAGCATCTTCAAAAACTCAGTCGGCTGACCAATGGAGCCCACATAATGCTCCGGCAGCATCCAGCTCAATGCTTTGGCGATGACGAATGCCACCTCCCGGTCGTTGCTGTTTTGACGAACGTCACCTCCCATGATCACTGTGGGCGGATTGACGTTGGCGTTCCTCATCCCCATGGGCGTATCACCCTTGAGGTAGACCTGAGGCGCGGGCAGAAGATTCATCGTCTTCGTCACATATCCATAGACATTATTGACCAGCGACTGTTCCTGCAGATCGACCTTATCTTTGCGCTTGTGAACTCCCCAGTCCTTGATCGAGGAGAGTGAGAAATTCTCCCGCAACCCGGCTCCCAGAAAGCTCATGATATAGGTGATCAGCGTATCCTGGTCGGGATGACGCAATTTCTTATACATCTCGGCATTAAAGGTCTTGGAAGCCGCCTGCAGACTGGCCCCCAGATACTTCTTGAAGAAGGTCTCCTCTTGCTCCGATGCGCTCTGCAAAAAGGACAGAGCGGCCGCCATGCACCAGGCTCGGTCGTACTCCTTGGTGGCGATATAGCTCTTGAACAACTTTCGATAGCTCTCGACCCGGAAGCGATCGAGCTTGATCAGCTCTCGATGTTGCTCGATGAC
>SKNI01000227.1 GCA_007120615.1 Myxococcales bacterium
AAGGGTTACGATCCCGTCGAGACGAAATTTACTGCGCAATTCGTCGTCCACAAAGAAGGTCTGAGCCACGGGACCGGGATCAGCCAGCCCCGTAGTCTCCACGAGAATTCGCTCGAATTTATCCCGCCGCTTGACCAATCGTCCCAGAATTCGAATCAGATCTCCTCGCACGGTGCAGCAGATGCAGCCGTTATTCATCTCGAAGATCTCTTCTTCGGCGTCGATGACCAACTCGTTGTCGATGCCGATCTCCCCGAATTCATTTTCGATGACCGCGATTCGGTGGCCGTGCTCTTCGGTGAGGATGCGATTGAGCAAGGTGGTCTTTCCGGAGCCCAGAAATCCCGTCAAGACGGTGACCGGGATTCGCTCATCAGGTGGTTGTTCTTGAGTCGTCATTTTATCTCCTATGCTAGTCGAGTTGATGGTTGGAATTGAAATGAGTTTGGGGCGCGACCCACAGACGAGCCCGGTCCAGGGTTTCCCTGGCCAACCCCGAGGCAAGGGGTCCGTCGAAGATCAGAGCGCCGTCGCGCAACAACAAAAGGCGTCTGGCTGCTGCAGGAATTCGTTGCAATTCGTGGGTCACCCAGAGCACGGTGGTGCCTTGAGAGCGGGCCAATTCTACGGCGTTTAGCACCCGGTGAGCGTTGACCGGGTCGAGCCCATTGGTCAGCTCGTCACAGAGCAGCACTTTTGGCTCAATGCTCAACGCCCCACTGAGAGCTACCAGACGGCGCTGGCCGAGGCTCAACTGATGAAGTGGTTTGTCGGCGAGTTCTGTAATGTGGAGACGTTCGAATAAGCGATCAATCCGCTGGTGGGCGGCTTCGTTTTTGATGCCTCGTTGGCGCAATCCCCAGAGCAAATCATCACGGGGAGTAGATCCCAAAAATTGGTGATCCGGGTTTTGAAAGACCAGGGCGATTCGACCGTCTACCTGCGGCGCACCGCCTATAACCTTCCCGAACCGCCTGAGCTCTCCACTGTCCACGGGCAAAAGACCGGCGATTCCCCGAAGGAGCGTGCTCTTTCCCGACCCGCTGGCCCCGGCCACGATCAGCCATTCGCCCTGCCGGGCTTCAAAGGAGATCTGCTCCAGCACGGTGGATGCTGGTCCATAACCGAGGGTCAACTCTTGTAACTCCAGCGCTACGGTTGTCTCGGTGATCGGATAGAGTTCGGGAACTGGGCAAGCGCTGCGAAGCGCCCGGGTCTCCTCTCGCCGAATGCTCTGATCCAGGGCTACCAGCGCCCCCTGCCCCAAAATTCGGCCCATCGTCCACACCGCCGCCGGGCTCCTTAACTCAGCCCCTCGAACAGAGGCCGCCTGATAGCGCTCGCCCCACTGATTGGCGAGTATGGAGCCGTGAAAGAGGACCGTGTCCACAAGCTCGGCCACCGGTTGGAACCAGACCACCGAGTGCAGTCGTCGACGAAGAGCAATGGTGTCCAATTGCGCAACCCACCCCATGGTCCAGGATGCAGCGATGGCCACGCGTCCCACCACAAGAAGCACAGCCGCCCCCGGTGACCCCGCTCCAAGTACGCCTGTGCCGGTCAAGAGAATCGCCGCGCTCATGATCAAAAAGCCGCCCCCGGAGAGCGATAGTGCCAGGCTTCGAAGGGGGGCCTTTTCAACTTGAATCTTCCCTGATCCCAGGAGGTGATAGACCAACGAGAGCAGGGCGATCCCCGCCAGAAAGCGAAAGTCATTGGCGATTAGCGTGGCTCCAAGGCCGAATGCCCAGACGATGGTCCTGATCATGAGGCCTCCTCGTGGAGGCGACGCCAACTCCATCCAGCGAGGCAGCCGCAGGCGAAGATCGAGAGAAAGAAGAGGGACTCCAGGAAATCGCTGCCGAAGATGCGAACGCCTTTGACTACCACTCCCGCGCGTTCGGCGGCGCCTTCGAAGATTACGTGGTCGAAGCCTTCCAGTCCGTGGTGGTGATGGCCGTGGTGGTGCTCGTGCTGGTCCTCGTGCTGGTGCTCGTGCTGGTCCTCGTGCTGGTCCTCGTGCTCGTGCTCGTGGTGGTGTGTTTCTTGAGTAGAAACCGGGGCCGGTAAAAGCAGGGCCACCGCAAAGAGACTTATGGCGGCTCCCACGGCGACGGGAGCCCCCGACCTTCGCCGCTTCTTCGGTGGAGGTGGCTGCAGATGTCCAATTCGTCGATGAATCATCCGGTAGAGACCGGCACTCAGCACTCCCTCAGCGATGACCAGAGGTAGTATCAACGCCGCTAAACCGGTCAATAATATCGGCATATAGCCCTCTGACGTGGCAGAGAGGGAAAATGCCAGGGCCAGGATTCCCACATCTGCCGCATAGACCGTCAGACTACCCGCCGCGCAGGCGACCCCCACCGTAGACAAGCCGCGAAAGCGCTCCGGTACACTTCGAAAGAGAAATACCGCTGCCGCCGGACCCAGAATCCCCAACGTCAAAATATTGGCTCCCAGGGTCGTAAAGCCCCCATGAGCGGCAAAGAAGATCTGCGCGACCAGGCTGATGGTCGTCAACGCGACCACAGGCCGCAGTCCCAGCAAAATGGCCAGAAGTGGCGCCACACAGAGATGGATACTAAAACCCAGCGGCGGCAGTGGCAGCGGAAATAGGGTCAAGGCAAAGAGCAGCGCCCCTCCGAATCCCAGAAGCGCCCGCCGATGCGGGGAGGCCTCAGTCAGCTCCTTTCTCAATCCTACCAGTGACCACAAGACGACCGGGGCCGCCACGACCGTCCACCCGACGGCGTGAGAGATGGGCAAGATGCCTTCTGGTAGATGCATAACTACGACCGGTCATGAGTTCTTTTTTTGGTACCTTCCGACAGCTCAATATTTCATGGCCACACCTCTAACGCAAATGCAAATCGTTTGCAACAAGAAGTCGGGCAGCTCCGTAGGGTCTATGTACAAACCAGCATACAACCCTGTAGATTATATCTCGCACTGCTCTGCAAGATGATGTGTTATTCATTCCATGGTCCAGCCCTCGGGTCAGGAGACGAAGAATATGCAAAACTCGACGTATAACGCTCTTCGAACTGCGATTTTCTTCGCGGTGGTGATATTTTTCTCCGGATGCAACCTCAGCGATGACTCCGAGAGCATCGTCCATGATTCAGACGTGGACGATGAAACGGAACTCGATGCCGGCCATGATCATGATGCGGGGGAGTCCGACACCGGATCGGACCAGGACACCGGATCGGACCAGGACACCGGATCGGACCAGGACACCGGATCGGACACCGGCGATGACACCGGACTGCAATGCACGAGCGGTGAAGCCTGCGGCGATCAATGTGTGAACCTTCAGAGCGACAACGCCAATTGCGGACAATGCGGGCGCACCTGCGACAACGAGCTGAGCTGTATCGATGGAGAGTGCCGTTGCGCAGACAGCTCCCTTACCAGTTGTGGCGGTCAATGTGTCTCCACTGACGATGATCCCGACCACTGCGGCAGTTGCGAAAACCCCTGCTCCACCGGTACCTGCGAGGATGGTGAGTGCGTCCTGGGACCATGTGACCGGGAGGGAGAACCATTCGGTGGTGGCGACGGCTCGAGCCAAGATCCTTACCGAATTTGTACTCCCCAACAACTCCTGCGTATCGGCCAGGCCGACTATCGAAGCGAAGACTTCGCCCTCTATCGAAATATTGATTTTGACGACCTCACCGCCGGAGAATTTGCGCCGATTGGCGAAGGAAGCACTACATTCAATGGCACTCTCGAAGGCAATGATCTGGAGATTCGAAACCTTACCTTCGGCCAGCCATCATCGACGACCTCCGGTCTCTTTAGAACTTTCAGCGGTGAAGCCCAGAATCTTCGCCTGGTGGGGGTTGCGATTCAGGGGAACTTCACCATCGGCGCCTTCGCCGGTGAAAATAGAGGCCTCATCTCCAATATAAGCGTGGAAGGGACGATCACCGCAACGGGCTACGATGTGGGGGGCCTGATCGGGCGCAACGAAGGGCCGGGAGTCATCTTCGATAGTTCTGCAGACATTGAAATCATCAATCCCGGCGGAAATGTCGGAGGCCTGGTGGGTAGAAACCGCGGCACCATCTCTGGATCGACGGCAACGGGCACATTATCATCCGATGGTGGTACCGAAAATGCCGGGGGCCTTGTGGGATTGCAGGCAGAAAGCGGCGAGGTCCTCTCATGCGAAGCGAATGTCGAGATCACAATCGATGGCGAAGGCACCAATATCGGCGGGCTTGTAGGCTCGTCGAATGATTCCAGCCTGGTCAGAGATTCGAGCACTGACGCTACGATCTCGGCGCCCACAAGTCGGGGAGTCGGCGGGCTTGTAGGAGCCCTTCTTGACAGCTCCGAGATCGTC
>SKNI01000713.1 GCA_007120615.1 Myxococcales bacterium
CCCACGGTGAATCCCCGTTTTCAGATCCCGCAGCACGGTCCACCGAATGCCGACGAAAGAATCTCCCGGGCCCAGTCCCCAGGCGCTGCTCTCGGAATCGGAGCGATACGAGAGTTGAACGGGCAATCCTCCGTAGAGTTGCAGACTCTCTATGCCGGGGCGAAATCCACCACCGAGGCGGGCGAATACGTCGGTGCCCCGTTCTCCCTCTGCTCGTTGTAATCTTCCGGTCTCGTCGTATCCACCGACCACCTGCCGAGCGGCCGCGCTCATCGTAACCACCGCTTGATCATCCCAGAAGACCACTCCCAACTCATCATCAGCCAGCGCCGAGCAGCACTCCTGGGCTCCCGCCGCTTGCGCCCACATTGACGTCGCTACAACCACGAAAACGGCCAATAACCCCGCCGAGCGCCCTGAACTCCGACTCACGGCAGAAAACCTCCACCGGACACCGCCTGTGACGACATACACACCTGTGTTCCGTCGTCGTCTTCGCCGCATTGATTGTCGCCGGCGCACTCATAATTGAATTCACACGCCGCCCCGACCTCCGATTGGCCGGTGAGTACCGTTCCACAGACTTGAAAATGTTCATCCAGATTTTGCTGATGTCGGGTCATCATCGCCACAAATTCCTGTGCCTCCAATCGCGACGAAAGTTGTCGCTCTTCTGCACAGAGGTCGAAAGAAATTCCAAATCGCGAGATGCAGCGACCGGCCGCCTGGGAGTCGTATTGCAGGGTTCCCTGAGCGATCTTTTTATCGAGGCTCTCCCCGTCCAACCCGAATTCTTTGACGATCAACCCAAAGATCGTCGTGCACTCCTGGTGAGTGGGAATCTCATTGCTCTCCTGCAGTCGTGCCATCAACTTCGGGATCGCCTCATGGGCCTCACCATCTTCGGCGGTCTCTTCAGCCATGGCCTGGACGAAGAGTGAGAAGAGGGCCATCTGAAAGTCCTGATTCTGGCAATTTTGATAGGCCAGACAGATCCCTTCCACCAGGGCATCGTCAAAGGCGGCCGTCTCCACCGCCACACCTTCGTCATGGGATCCCTCGAAAGAGGCCATCGCCACCTGTTCTTCCAGGGCCTCCTCTTCGTCGAACTCCTCAGCGCCTCCCTCTCCAGACTCCACGTGAACTGGAGTCGACTCTTCGCAGGCGAAGAGAAAAAGCCCAATACTTAAGAGAAGAATCCCGATCGGCCATCTACTCATGGAAATACTCCGTTTTCTACGATACTGAATTGATTCCTGACCTTGCCGCCACACGATACTGGTCCGGGAGAAGAGTTTCCACTTTGAATAATTCGACCTCTCTATCGTCAAACGGGCACTGATGAAGTCACCTGGTTGAATTGCGTCACAATCGTATTGAAGTTTTGAGTTCTGCTGTCATGATATCGACCATGTGATGCTGTCTGGCTTCTTTCTTTTTCCCGATAAAATGATAATGCGACCACTTTTTTTAGTAGCCCCTCTTCTTCTGGCATCGCTATTGATGGCCTGCAACGCTCCGGCGTTGACCCATAAGACCCTTCGTATCGGAGGCGTCCCCGTGGTCAATCCCCCTGCTTCGGAGAACGAGAAGGACAGACAGAAGGCGAGAGAAGATATCTCATCGCGATATCCGGCGGTAAATGATCCCGTCGAAGGGCTCGAACAACGCCCTCAAGACGTCGCCCTGATCGTGGGAATCGAAAAATACGCCTTTTTACCTGACGTTCAGGGGGCCCGTCTCTCAGCCTACGACTGGGAAGACTTCTTTCGCAGATCCCTGGGAATGCGCGAGGTCTATACCCTCCTCGACGAGGACGCCTCCCGGGAGGATATCTCGGCTACGATTCGAGAACTCAGAGACGACATCGCCTCCGATGCCCGCCTCTGGTTTGTCTTCGTAGGCCACGGAGCCCCCGGTGCCGGTGGCGAAGACGGCCTTCTTGTGGGAATGGACGCCCGACAATCGATGTCCAGCCTCACCTCCCGAAGCCTGTCCCGTTCGGCGTTGCTCGAAGATCTCTCCGGCGCAACCACCGACGATATCGTCGTCGTCTTGGACACCTGTTTTAGCGGCCAGACTCCCGACGGCGCCCCCCTCATCGAAGGAGCTCAACCGGTGATCCCTTTGATGACCAATGGCTCCGCCGAGCCTGGAACCCTTATCTTATCGGCGGCCCGCGCCGATCAACTGGCCGGACCCCTCACCGGCGAGGAGCGCCCCTCGTTCTCCTATCTCCTTCTGGGTGCTTTACGAGGCTGGGCCATCGACGACGGCGGCGATGTCACCGCCGATCAGGCCACCCACTTCGTCAACCGCCAACTTCGCCACATCTCCACTCGTCGGCAAAACCCTCAGGTCGAAGGCCCCGCCGATCGAATTCTGGTTCGAAATGCCACTGAGCCGGCTCCCGATCTGAGCGCCCTTCTGACGGGACGTTCCGCCTATTGAGACTGGTGACCGGAGATCAGAGACCGATAAATTGATCCACCCTCTCGATTTTGCTATCTATAGATGGAGAATAACTCCTCCAGCAATATCGAGCGTCAACCCATGCGCGCATTGATCTTCATCGCCGCTCTTCTCACCTATCTTATCGTGGCCGCTGGCTGTGGGGCCGGGGATATCAACGCCCTCGCCGACAGCAGCTGTGCGAGCTGCCCCGACGGACACGTCGAGGTCGACCGATGCCCCGCATTCACCACCTGTGAGGAGATCGAGAGTTGTGACGACACTCTCATCTGCGCTCCCGTCGAGGAGGAGGACGCAAATCAAGTGGAGTCCGACGCCGGAGCGGAGCCCTGCGAGGCTCCGACCACCGAATGCCCCCCGGGCTCCGAAGAGGTCTCCTACTGCCCCGACGGCTTCGTCTGCACTCGCATCACCTATTGTGACGAGAGCCTGCTCTGTGTTGAACTCGGCGACGCCTGTGACAGAGAGCCCCTTTGCCCCGATGGCGATCGCGGCGTGGAGGACTACGATTGTCACGAAGACGATTATACCTGCTATCGCCACTATCATTGCAGCGGCCCCATCAGTTGTCTTCGCTGTGAGGAACTCCCCGAAGTATGCCCCGACGATCTCATCGCCATCGATCCCGAAGAGTGTGACGACCAGGAGCGCCCCTGTGAGCGGGTCGAGACCTGCGAGGAGACCCTCTTCTGCGCGGCCCCTGAATGCATCGACCCCACCTGTCCCGGTGAATCCGTGCCCTGGGAGCGCTGCGAAGAAGAGGACCCCAACTGCTTTGCTCTCGACGCCTGCGGCGAAGAAGACCTCTTCTGCGGCGCACCACCAGACGAAGATCCCGACTGCCGGGCCATTCCCACCTGTCCTGAATATTATGAGGAAGTCATCCTCGCCGAATGCCTCTCGGAGCGTGAAGAGTGCTCTCTTAAGGCAACCTGCGGTGTTCTGATCGGTTGCCTGCCTTCGGAGTAACTCCGGCAGGCCCCGTTATCCTTTTTCGGGCCTGATCGCTTCTCGGGCCTTATCGCTTCTCGGCTTGCTCTTCGGCAAACGCCAGTCGCATCCGCTCTCGCTCCAGGGAGAGCCGATGTTTCTCAAAGATTTCCTCTTCCACTTCCCCGGTCTTGGCCTCTTCTTCCAACTCCAGAACCTTCTCTTCCAGACGTTTCAAGACCTCCCGGGCCTGCTCCACGTCAATATCATTGACCCCGTCACAGGACTCGGTCAACACGGTCACCTTATCGTCGGCCACTTCGGCATATCCGCGGTCGATCAAGAAAAACCGCTCCTTGCCATCCTGACGAATGATCATGGGCCCTACATTCAAGATGGTGAGCAGGGGGAGGTGACCGGGAAGGACGTCCATCTGCCCCAACTCTCCGGGCAGGACGACATCGTCGACCGTCTCGCGCAACACGGCCCGTTCCGGGGTGACCACTTCCAATTGCAGATTCGCCATGATTTGATCCTCGTGTCACCGTCGGCGACGGGCTCCAAAAGCCCACCGCCGCCGGCGATTTCTTAAGATTCCGCTGCCAGTCGTTCCGCTTTCTCGCGAGCTTCATCGAGCGTACCCACCAGATAAAAGGCCTGCTCCGGAAGGTCATCGACCTCTCCGTTGATCAGAGCCTGGAATCCGGCGATGGTGTCTTCCAATTTGACGTAGGTTCCGGCCATTCCCGTAAACTGCTCCGCCACGTGGAACGGTTGGGACAAGAATCGCTGGATCTTACGAGCTCGGGCCACCGTCAATTTATCTTCCGGTGAGAGCTCGTCCATTCCCAAAATCGCGATGATATCCTGGAGCTCTTTGTAGCGCTGGAGAACCTCCTGCACTTCCCGAGCGACCTGATAATGTTCTTCGCCGACGACTTCCGGGGTCAGA
>SKNI01000205.1 GCA_007120615.1 Myxococcales bacterium
GCTGCCAACAGCCCAGTCCCCCTCCTCGAGGAGAAGTCGATGGCCGACACTCAATCCCAGTCGAACAACCCCGATGAACTGTACCGCATCCGCCACTCGGCGGCTCACATCATGGCCGCTGCCATCCTCGAGATGTTTCCCGACGCCAAACTCGCCATCGGCCCTCCCATCAAAGACGGGTTCTACTACGATTTTGATCTCCCCCGGCCCATCAGCACCGATGACTTCGGCCAACTCGAAGGCCGAATGACCCAGTTGATCAAGCAGGACGTTCCCTTCGAGCACGAAGAGTGGCCCAAAGCAAAGGCCCGGGAGTTCTTCAAGGATCAACCTTATAAATTGGAGCTCATCGAAGGCATCGAGGACGAGACGGTCTCCATCTATAAGAGCGGACCTCTCGTCGACCTCTGCGCCGGGCCCCACGTGGAATCCTCCAGCGCCTGCGAGAATTTCAAGCTACTGAAGGTCGCCGGCGCCTACTGGCGAGGAGATGAGAACAAACCGATGCTCCAGCGGATTTACGGCACCGCCTGGTCGACCAAAAAAGAGCTCAAGCACTACCTCCATACTCTGGAAGAGGCCAAGCGCCGCGATCATCGAAAGATGGGCAAGCAGCTCGAACTCTTCGGCTTTCACGAGATGTCCCCGGGGAGCATCTTCTGGAAACCTCGAGGATGGACCGCCTATCGCCAGCTCAAGAATTATTTCCGCGAGATCGAAGCCGAACAGGGCTACGAAGAGATCTGCAATCCCTCCTTTTATCACGAGGACCTCTTTGAGCAGTCCGGACACCTGGAACACTACAAAGATTCGATGTTCACCATGGACGTCCACGGGCAGACCTATTGCCTCAAGCCCATGAATTGTCCGGACACCATGCTCTATTTCAAGAGTAAGAAGCGCTCCTATCGAGAGCTCCCCTTGAGGGTGGCCGAGTTCGGACATCTTCACCGAAACGAACTCCCCGGGGCCCTCGGCGGTGCCACCCGAGTTCGCCAATTCGTCCAGGACGACGCTCATATCTTTTTGACCAAAGAGCAGATCTTCGACGAGATCGGCATGCTCTTAGAGATGATCGACGCCACCTACGGACTCTTCGGAATGGAGTACGAAGTTGAGATCTCCACTCGGCCCGACGACTTCATGGGAGCCGTAGAGCTCTGGGATGAAGCCGAAGAGGGCCTCAAAGAAGCCATGAAAGAGGCGGGAAAGCCGTTTACCATCAACGAAGGCGACGGCGCATTTTACGGACCCAAGATCGACTTTCAGGTCCTCGACTGCCTGGGGCGCTCCTGGCAATGCGCTACCATTCAACTCGACTTCCAGCTCCCCTTGCGATTTGAGCTGGGCTACACCGGCGCCGATAACGAAGAAAAAACCCCGATCGTGATCCACCGGGCCATCGCCGGAAGCCTGGAGCGATTTTTTGCGATTCTCGTGGAGCACCTGGCGGGCGTATTTCCTACCTGGATGGCTCCGGTTCAGGCGATGGTCGTGCCCATCACCGACGAGCAAAATGACTACGCCTGGGATGTGGCCGACACCTTCAAGAAGGCTGGAATCCGCGTCGAGGTCGACCAGCGAAGCGAGAAGATGGGCTATAAAATCCACGAAGCCGAAACTCGCAAAATCCCCTATATGCTGGTGGTTGGTGGTCGTGAAGAAGAAGCGGGTACCGTCGCTCTTCGCACCTACCGCGAAGGACGCCGGGGCACCGTCCCCGTCGAAGAGGTTCGAGATGAGATCGTCGATCTCATCAAGAACCGAACCCTCGACGTGGATGTGGAAATCTCCGCCCTCGCCACTCAGGGCGAAGGCGATACCGGTAAAGATATGGCCGAGCGCGGCTACTGAAACGGACCGGTAAAAGGGCTACTGAAAGTGAATCAGTCCCACCGAGTCGAGGTCAAATCCTCGGCTCGGTGCCTCCCCGAGTCCCCAGACATCGCGAATCCGCACGTATCGAGCGCGGTCGACCCCAACATCGGCCAGGTCAAAACCATCGCCACCGGTCACTTCCAATTGCAGGGGAACCACCTCTTCGGCTTCATATCGAAGCGTGGGAGTCCAACCGGCACACCCCGGATAGGGAGGCAAGTCTTCGGGCTCAAATTCACAGGGAAAGACGTGCCACTCTTCGCCGTCTTTGCTCACGGCGACCTCGCCGAGTTCTGCATAGACCTGCTCGGCGTCTCCCTGGGGCCAGAAGGGATTCTCAAAGACCACAAAATCGGGCCCCTCTTCGTTGACGATTTCTCGATCGCCAAACCCCAACACGATCTCGCCACCATCGCCGAGACTCACGACCTCGAGACTGGCCGACATCACTCCCCTTCCGTCGGGCGGACCCAGAACCACGTCGGGCATGGCTGCCGAGCCGAACCCCGCGCCCTCACCGGGCTCAAATGAGATGACAGACCAGGCATAGGGAAGATCGGATACGCCATTCTCGGTGTTCTCGTCGAAATCACCCTCTCCGCAGGCGCTCCCCCCCGAGAGCACCAGCGAGAGGCCCAATAATAAAGCTATTCGCCTCATTGTCGGGTCATCTCGGTCCAGGAAAACCCGCCACATCCCTCACCATCAAGGTCCTGGTCGTCGGCGGTGTTCTCGGCGTTTCGAGCTTCCTCTTCGGTCTCCAGTCCGAAGGCCACCGTGCAATAATGAAAGACGTCGTCTTCGATCGGCGTCCACACCAGCCGATTATACTCGTCGGGATTATACTCCGAATCCGAGGGATTCTGGGCTATCGCCCAGCGCTCGTCGTTATCGAAGTCGATGAGCAACATAAAACCCCAGACCTCATCGTCGATGGACTCCTCTCAACCAAAATTGGTCGTCCAGGTCCCCTCGACGGCTATCGACTCTTCGCCATCACCGTCACCGTCACCGGCAGCATCACCATCGCCGGGATCGACCTGATTTTGATTCTCCTCTTCATCCATATCTCCACAGGCCAATGTCCCCGTGGCCAAAAATGCGATGAGCATTAGCTGAGACAGGATTCCCACAAATTTTACGTTCATTTTTTGATCTCCAACCAGAAGTTCTACCAATTGGCTTCGGTGGAGATCGCGATGGAAAAAGCACAGATCAGCGGCATAGATAACCCGAACGGGCTTACTCTTAGCCTCACTAAAGAGACATTACCGCAGCACTTCTAACTTCGCTCACTTCCGACCCGAAGCGATTCGAATACGACAAACGGTAATGGCTCAATATCCTGGCTTACGGGTCATCTTCCCTCGTCACCTTCCCGATCACAGTCAAAAAGAGACTTCGATCAGTGGCATAAGACGAGGTCATCGCCGTTCACAGTTGCGGGGGCAGCGTCGGGCTCTCACCGACCTTCCTGCTCCATTACCGAAGGTGCTCGTACCATCGAATAGAGATGGTGGTCAACGAAACAAAAAAAGCCCGCAGCTTTCACTGCGGGCTTTTTTATTTCTCAATTCGTTCGACTCTCGAGCGGCCAGCACACACTCTGTACCTGGTCCGCTGCTTCCTCCCGGACCTGACGGGGTGCCAGGCCAGTAGTCGCGCTGGCCGCTCAGGAGTCGAACGAGCCCCAGTATGGGGACTTTGCTACGTGTCGTCAACCGACACATTATCAACCGGTGTGAACCGAGTTGTATTTCCAAACGGAGAGAGAGGGATTCGAACCCTCGGTACGCGTAAACGTACACACGCTTTCCAAGCGTGCGCCTTAAGCCACTCGGCCATCTCTCCTCACCGGGACCAACCATCGTCCCACAAACCATAACCACCTGCAAACAACCAACGGAGGGGGTGGGATTCGAACCCACGGTACCCGTAAAGGTACACTTGATTTCGAATCAAGCGCCTTCGTCCACTCGGCCACCCCTCCTCAATTCCTTCTTCTCTTTTCTGGCTTCGCGAATGGACCGAAAAAACTCGGTCAATACCGCGCCGCACTCCACACCGAGGACGCCGTCTTTGACGTCAATTCGATGATTCAGCCGGGGATCTTCGCCCAGCGCAAAAAGAGAGCGCATCGCACCTGCTTTTGGATCTCTGGCGCCGAATACCACCCGATCAACTCGGGCATTTACCAGCATTCCGGCACACATCGGACAGGGCTCCAGGGTCACATATACGGTGCATTCACACAGACGCCAGCTGCCGATCTCTTCGGCGGCCCGGCGAACGGCGATCAACTCGGCATGAGCCGTGGGGTCCTGCCAGCTTTCCCGGCGATTGAACCCTTCGGCGACAACCTCGCCATCTCGCACCACGACGGCTCCCACCGGAACTTCTCCGGCTTCAGCTGCTCGCTCGGCGAGTTGCAACGCTTGTTGCATAAATTGCTTGTCGACATCCATCGTCATGCA
>SKNI01000350.1 GCA_007120615.1 Myxococcales bacterium
GATCAAACCGTGGTACTCACCTCGATCTACCTGACCACCTTCACCACCGAGATCGATGAGTGGTCTACCTGCGAAGACTGGGACGGCTGGGACGACGAAGCACAGATGAATCGCTACTGGCACGAAAACACCGAGATCGGTGATTGCGTATTGTGACGGTTCTTTCTATTTCGTTCTTTGTGTTATTCGTCGCGCAACCGCGCCATCCGCGCCCGTATTCGGTCCTCGCGCTCACGGGCAGCGTCCTCGATGGAGCGAAAGCGCTGGACGCCGCGCGGGATCGCCAGAGGGCCGCGCAATTCGGAGTTCTTCCACGACTCCTGGATTCGCCGCGCTCGCTCCTCCAGGTCTTCGACTCGTTTCGGTGAGGGGACGTCGGCAATGTCTCGGAACCGCTGAAATGGCATTTCAGTCCTCCTCGCCCAGGCCGAAAGCGTCGGCCAGGCGTTTCGCGTCAGCTTGATCGATGGGGCGAACCGTATTTCTTTTCAACTCGAACAAGGTTCGAGGAGTGGCGACGCGGACATCCACGCCCTGGATTGAGATCATTTCCCAACTCAGCTCATCATATTGGGCCAACTCGCCAATCCGAGTAAGAATGTCGACGTACATCGAGCCCTCCGGCGGGCCGTAGCGGATCACCGGATAGGCTCCGAGCAGATCATCGGCCTCGATCTCGTCGATCGAGGTGTCGTCCCAGAGGTCGCGCAGCGCAGCTTTGAGATGCTCAATATTCTGCGAAGCCGGCTTTACGAAAACGTCGACATCTTCCGTGGCCCGAACGAGTCCGTGTACATTGAGTGCGGCGCCCCCGATCAGGACGTACTCCACCCTGTGGCGATTGAGGCTGTCGATAAGGCGAAGAAAGTCGGTGGCGAAGTCCAAGGCGAACCGCGGCAATGAGGCGATTTCGTTAATTCACGAAAGATACAGTCCAATCATACACGCCTCGTCGAAAACTGCCATGTGTTTTACCGACCCACAGACGCGCAAGCGTTAATGATTTTGAGGTGATTCGAGAATTTGGCAGGGATTTTTTCGGTCTATTTTGGCGAATTCTCTCACTCGAAGATCGAGCCGCGGATTGAAGTGGCTTTTCTCTTCCTATCTGGGGGGGCTGAATTCGATGATGTCTCGACGAATCTGGTGATTATATCTATAGTGTAATTACGTTATGGTGTGATTTCTTTATAGAGTGAATTCATCAAAAAAATAGCCTTGGAAGAGTAATCATGACTCCACAGCGCCCCATATTCGTGAATCGAGAGCGAGAACTCCAAGAGCTACGTGCGCTTGCCAGACGCGAGGGGCCGCAGATGGCGCTATTATACGGGCGACGTAGATTGGGTAAGACTTATCTATTGGACGAGGCCTGGCGCGATAAGAACCCTTTCTATTTTCTGGCGGCAGACACCACAGCGGAACGAAATCGCCGCGACCTGTTGAGGGAATTTGAAGTCTGGTCCGGCGAAGAGATTTCCAG
Organism: Myxococcales bacterium; assembly: GCA_007120615.1. Lineage (GTDB taxonomy): Bacteria > Myxococcota_A > Bradymonadia > Bradymonadales > Bradymonadaceae > SKNI01. The sequence continues at coordinate 1,484 of SKNI01000350.1, forward strand.
AGAAGACTATCCAAATTGGCGTACTGTATTTCGGCTTCTGGCTTCCCGAGCCAATGACGAGTCTTTGATCGTGATCCTTGATGAATTTCAATATTTGATGGGAACCGAGGAGGGGGTCGTCTCCCAATTGACAGCGATCTGGGACCGAGAGGTGGGAGAGCGAGATCTTACGCTGGTTCTGTGCGGTTCCGAAGTCGCAACCATGAGCAAGATGGAGGCCGGGGATTCACCGATTTATGGAAGGGTAAATTGGAGGCATCGACTTCGAGCGTTTGATTATTTTGATGCAGCAAAGATGTTTCCCGACCAAGACGAGCGCAGTCTTACGTACCTCTACGGGATCTTCGGTGGCGTTCCAAGATACCTCGCCGCAGTTGATATCGATGAGACCCCGGCCGATGCTGCGGGGCGATTATTTTTATCCCCTCGCGGGGAGATTCATCTTCAGATGGAGCACCTCATCGAACAGGAGCGCGGTATTCGCGATCCAGGGGTGTATCGGGCGGTGCTGGATGCCGTAGCTCGGGGAAATACGGAGACAAACGACATCGCTCAGGCTGCGGGGTTGCAAGATAGTCCCATGAGAGCGCGGCGTGCTCTGGAGACATTGGTGGGGCTTGAGTTCATGGAGAGAGAACGCAACTTTGAGGCGGGTAGTCGCGCCACCTGGTATAATCGAATCGCCGATCCAGCATTGCGTTTCTGGTACCGCTTTGTCCATCCGAATAGGAGTCGTCTCGAGACAGGGGATCCTAAAAAGGTCTGGGCCCAGTCTGTGGAGCCTGAGTTGGACAGGTATATGGGCAAAGTCTTCGAGAAGATCTGTCGGCAGGCGCTTCGTCGCCATAGAGAAAAGTGGGGGGTTGTCGATATTGCTGAATTGGGACGCTGGGAGGGACAAGATCGGAACCGTCGATCGATTGAAATCGATCTCCTGTGCCGCCTGGTGGACGGAACCCTTCTGGCCGGGGAGTTCAAATGGTCCTCTCAACCGGTGGATGTGGACGTTCATTTTGGACTACTTCGAGATCTCGAAGATCTGAGTAACTCCGGTCAGGGGTGGGCAGGCGACGGGATTTCCAGTGATCGATCGGCAGGCTATTTATATATTTCCGCCGCCGGTTTTACGGATGCTTTTGTGGAGCGAGCGAAACAGGACCCATCGATTTATCTGATCGAATTGGTCGATCTCTATCAGTAAAGATCAAAAACAAGAGTCCCTTCCGACATCGTAAGACGAGAAAGAAGTACCTTTCCGACATCGTAAGACGAGAAAGAAGTACCCGCTAACCGGTCGAAAATTTGCGGGTTGAATTGGAAGGGCAGGCCCCCAAACACCTCTTATCTCCGCCGCAGAGATCGCCGTGTGGTGACCCTCCGCTGAGAATTGACCACTTGACCGACATCTCCGGGGTGAGCGTTGAAGAGTGAGAATCTGCAGGTCATCGACCTTATCCGAACGAGGGGTGAAATTTATTTCACTTGTTGGGAAACGCTAAGCCTTCACAATACCGACGACACCATTTCCCAGACTCTCCAGCGAGGTATGACAATGCGTAGATTCACCACTCCAGGATACTTCTTCTGCATCGCAGCGGCTCTGGCATTTTCCGCATGGAGTTGCAGTGTCGGTCCCTCCACGGATAGTGAAACCCATTGGCTGCAGTTGTGTGAGATCGACTCCAACTGCGGAAGCGAGCTTCGGTGCATCTGCAATCAGTGCAGTCTTCCCTGCGAGGACGACTGTGAGACTCTTCCCGGTGATGTGAGTTGCGTGCCCGTCGACAGGGAGTTCTGCGAAGTCGAGAGCGGAGCGATGTGCCTGGCGAGTTGCGACAACAACGACGATTGTGGCGGCGGGCTTGTCTGCCATCAGGGGTATTGTGAGGCGTCCAGTTCATTCGAGGTCGGAGAGCCTGAGCCCACAGAACCGCCGGAGCCGACGCTGCCTCGAATCGCCGTAGATATTGATTGTGCCCCCGGTGAGGGCAACCGAAACACCCTCTGCGACTGGGCGCTCGGTGCTGACGTCATGCTCTACGGAACTCTGGAGGAGTTGGTTATTATCGAATGGGACGAAGAGGGACCGGGGGACCCCGTGATAAGTTGTGACGCCTCTACCCCGACGAATATGCGAATGACCATCGCCGTCGAAGAGGTGCTTCATGGCGCGGCGGACGAGACGGTGGAAATCTATCTTCGCTCCACGCTCACTTCGTCGTGGTATCCATTTCCCACCTGCAACCCTGACGATCCGCCGAACGCAAATATCTGGGGTTCCTGGAATAATCAGGGGGGGAGTTTCGAAGATGGGGAAGGCCCATTGCAGCCCGGCCAGCACGTCGGTATTGCCGCCTACGAGCACGAAAACGGCTACCTTTACAACCTGGACGAGACCAATCCACTCTTTGTCGAGCGTGACGACTCACTTGCGCTGCAGACCGGGGCTTATCTGTATTGCGATGTGCTCCGTATCAGCCAGGAACTCCAGGATCTACGTCAGGGTCCCTTCCAGGACTTCGTCGATACCGCCCGAGCCTGCTCCGAGGCCGGTGAGATCGAATGCCCTAATACGCTGCTCGGCGATGGAGAGAGTTGCCCGGTGGGCTGCCACGACTTCCCCAATCGGATCGAGGCTTATGATATCGGCGAGGACTGCCGGATCGATGAGCCCACCTTCTGCCTCGATGTCCATCAATCACTACTCGAGGGCGACGACGCCATCGGCTGCTGGGTTCACGAGACGGATCAAACCGTGGTACTCACCTCGATCTACCTGACCACCTTCACCACCGAGATCGATGAGTGGTCTACCTGCGAAGACTGGGACGGCTGGGACGACGAAGCACAGATGAATCGCTACTGGC
>SKNI01000603.1 GCA_007120615.1 Myxococcales bacterium
ACGATTGGATTGGCGAAGAGATCTCCGGCGGTTCAGCGCCCATTCCCCTTCGCCGCCCCGTAAGCCGCCTGACCGAGGGCCGGGCCGCCGCCATCGGTGATGCGGCCTGCCAGGTCTTTTCCGCCCACGGCTCCGGAGTGGGCGCGGGCCTTGTCGCGGCCCGAATTCTGGCAGAAGCCCTGGCCGCCGGCGAGGGCGTCGAGGGATACGCCTACCGCTGGCATCGCCAATACGGCGGGCTCTTCGGGGCCTACGACCTCTTTCGTCGCTACTCCACCGACCTGACCCCGCGCCATCTGGAGAGGTTGATGGAATCGGGCCTCCTCCACCCGGAGTTGGCCACCTGCGGTCTTCGCCAGAAGGCCCCCATTCCCAGCTCCCCGGCGATCTTCGACCCCAGGGTTTTGCTCAAGGCCCCCGATCTATTGCTGTCTATGGGCGGCGTGCTCGGGCGAATGGCTCGGGCAGCGCTTCTCTATCGCCAATACCCGAAAGACCCAACAGACCTTCCCAGGTGGTCGGAGCGAGTGGACGCTCTCTTCCAATATCGATAGCGGTGGTGATTCGCCAATTTCCTCTTCAGCAATAATGTCAGAGTCGTCGACCATGGTTATTGGTTGCGAAAGGACAAGACATATCCGGCACCGAATTGGAAGATCTGAATGAGCACCAGCGGTGCAAGGCCCAGTGTCACAATCAACAACCACCCCGAGGAGCCGGGGTGGAAGGTATTCAGCAATCCCGATAGCCAGGGCAGATAGACGGCCATCACGAGCAGCGCCGAGCACAGGACAATGGCCGCCCAGACCGAGCGATTTCGCAGCACCGGGTTGACGAGCCTCCTGCGGGCCTGGCCGTCTAAGGTGGTGCCCCGCATATTGAGCGCGTGACAGGCTTTGGCAAAGCCAAGGGTCAAAAAAGATACGGTGACGGCCCGGGGAGCCTCAAAGTCCAACCACATAAGAGCGATGGCCAGACTCGCCAGGACGGCGGCGGCCATAACAGCACCATACCCTGCGATGGCCAGCCAATGCCGCGTGGCGAGCACCGGCTCTTTGGGCGGACGCGGAGGTTGGTCCATCAATGCTGCGGCACCACCGGTGGTGACCAGGGCCAGGGCTGGAAAGATATCTGTCAACATATTGAGATAGAGGATCTGTAGCGGCGTCACCGGAATCGGAGCCCCCACCACGGAGGCAATGGTGATGGCCAAGATGGACGCGAAGTTTATGGAGAGCAAGAAGATGACGAAGCGGCGGATATTGGCAAAGATCAGGCGCCCTTCCTCAACGCCACGCACAATAGTAGCGAAGCGATCGTCCTGTAAAATCAGGTCCGAGGCCTCCCGGGCCACCTGAGTGCCGCGAAGACCCATGGCCACGCCGATATCGGCCCGGGTGAGGGCGGGTGCGTCGTTAACCCCGTCGCCGGTCATGGCCACGATCTGGTTATCCTCCTGATGAAGAGCAATGAGAGAGAGCTTCTCGCGCGGGCTGACGCGAGCAAAGATGGTGGCCTTGCGAAGCTCCTGGCGCTCTTCTTGCGTCAATTGGTCCAGCGCGGCCAGCGCTCGACCCTCGACGGCGAGCGAAGGTTGGCAAGGATCGTCGAGCCCGACTTGAGCGGCGATATGACGCGCCGTGGGAATCTGGTCTCCCGTGACCATGACGACACGAATTCCGGCACGATGACACTGTTGAATTGCTCCGGCGACATCCGATCGGGGGGGATCGGAGAAGGCCACCAAGCCTTGAAAGACAAGCTCTTCGTAGGGAGAGGCTGAGACCTCATCGGTGTGGCGAAAGGCCAGGGCCAGGACCCGAAGGCCTTCGCTGCTCAACTCCTCATTGCGCTCATGCCATCGATCGCGGGTCTTCTGAGTCAACTGCTTTGGACCCTGTGGACCATGATAATGAGTCGACGCCTTGAGAACCTCCTCGGGAGCTCCTTTGACGGCAACTCGAAAGGCTGCACCATCACGGTGAACGGTGGCCATCATCCTGGTCACCGAGTCAAAGGCTTCTTCCCTCTCCCGGGGAAATTCCTCCATAAGACTGATGCGGTCGACTCCAACCAAAGCTCCCATCTCCAGCAGCGCCACCTCCATGGGATCTCCCACGGCATCGCCATCGGAACGCAGGTGAGCGTTATTGCAGAGCATGGCTGTCTCCAGGGTTTGTTGCATCATGGGGACCTGGGCAACTTCCTCGCCGATGCTCTGGGGTTCTTCGATGCGCATATCGTCTATCCACAGGGTTTCGACGGCCATGTGATTCTCCGTCAGAGTCCCTGTCTTGTCGGTGCAGATAAGGGTCGTGGCTCCCAGTGTTTCCACCGAGGCCAGCCGACGCATCAAAGCGTTATGACGGGCCATACGAACCATTCCTCGGGCCAGAGTAAGGGTTGCCACCACGGGCAATCCTTCTGGAACGGTGGCAATGGCCAGAGCGATGGCAGTGGTGGCGATGAGTTCCACGGGCTGGCCGGCCAGCAGCCCCGCGGGAATCACCAGCCCCGACAAAGCGAGGGTGACCCAGATGAGACGAGAAGCGAGGTGATTGAGCCGCTTCTCCAGCGGTGTGTCGATCTCCTCGCTGGTCTCTACCAGGGCTGAGATTTCTCCCAGCTCCGTCTCCATCCCCGTGGCGACGACGATGCCCTTACCGGTACCTCGATTGATGGCGGTACCGGAGAAGAGCATATTCTTGCGCTCTGCCAAAATGGAGTCCCCCTCGATGGTCACGGACTCTTTCTCTACAGGCAGTGACTCTCCGGTGAGCGCCGCTTCCGAAACCTGCAGTCGCGAGACTTCCACCAGCCGCAGGTCAGCGCTGACCACATCGCCTTCCTCGACAAGGACCAGGTCTCCCGGCACCAGCTTCTCGGCGCTGACCTGGTGCGGCTGGCCATCGCGCATCACCCTGACCTCCACCTGACTGATCTCGCGAAGGGCCTGCATCGAGCGGCGCGCGCGAAGCTCCATGGTCATGCCCACCACGGTGGTGACCAGCACGACGAAGCCAACGGCGATGCCCTCGATTCGGTAGCCCAGAGCGAGCGCAACGACGGCGGTGACGAGCAAGAAAATGATGACCAGATCGTCGATCTGGCCGATGAAGATCTTCCAGGCCGACTGCGGCCGAACCTGGCGCAGCAAGTTCGGACCAGAGCGCTCCAGACGTCTCGTCGCTTCTTCCTCACTCAACCCGTCTTGTAGATTCCCGGCCAGCCCGGCGGCGACGACTTCGATCTCCTTGGCCCAGGGCTGGTCGATTCGTCCCTCTGTTTCATGCAATTCAGTAGAGTCAGTTCCGTCCCCCATTTTTAATTACCTCGAAGAGAGTCGACGAAGAATCTATAGCACGAAGCACTAAGGATCGGTGCCAGCCTCGTTGAGTCAAGGTTGGTGTCCGTCTCAAATCACGAGCACGGCCGAGCCCGTAAAGGCCCCCTGTCGAAGCGCCAGCAAGGCCTCATTTGCCTCTTCCAGTCCAAAGGTGCTCACCTGCGTTCGTACGGGAACTTGTGGAGCAAGCTCCATAAAACTAATCCCGTCTTCTACGGTGAGGTTGGCAACGGAGCGGACAACGCGCTCCCCCCATAAAATCTGGTACGGAAAGGAGGGAATATCACTCATATGGATGCCGGCACAGATCACGGAGCCCCCTTTGCAGACGCAGCGCAGGGCCTGGGGAATCAGGGAACCTATAGGAGCGAATAGGATGGCTGCGTCGAGTTCCTGGGGGGGAAACTCATCGGAGGGGCCCGCCCACACGGCGCCGAGGCCCCGGGCGAACTTCTGAGCCTCCTCGTCACCCGGCCGTGTAAAAGCATAGACCTCGCGGTCCTGAAATCGGGCCACCTGGGCGAGGATGTGGGCGGCGGATCCAAACCCAAAGAATCCGATCCTCCGGGCATCTCGGGCCATCCGGTAGGCTCGGTAGCCGATCAATCCTCCACAGAGAAGAGGAGCGGCGTCGAGATCGGCAAAACTCGCTGCAATCGGGAGGCAATATCGAGCGTGAGCCACGGCATATTCGGCAAAACCGCCGTCCAGGTTATAGCCCGTAAAGCGCGCATTATCGCACAGGTTTTCTTGCTCTCGGAGGCAATACCGACATCTTCCACAGGTCCATCCCAGCCAGGGCACGCCCACGCGTTCACCGGACCCCAACGAGTCCACTCCCGGCCCCACTTCCTCCACATGGCCCACGATCTGGTGGCCCAAAATCAACGGCAGCTTCGGGTCGGGAAGCTCCCCATCGATGATATGGAGATCCGTACGGCAGATTCCGCAGGTATGGACCTTGAGCAGGACCTGCCCCTTGCCCGGTGAGGGGCGAG
>SKNI01000327.1 GCA_007120615.1 Myxococcales bacterium
CATCCCACAACCGTTTCAAATAAAACACCATTGCCTTTGTCAGAAACTTGTATAAAATTACTGACAACTGATTCGGGAGAGAGTGATGACAACAACGAGCGCGATTCGCAAAAAAATCAATCAGATACCGCCGGGAGAGCTCTTTACCACGAGTGTTTTTCTGGATCTGGGATCGAGAGCTGCCGTCGATCAGGCACTATCGCGGGAAGCGGAAGCAGAAAGGATCCAGCGCGTGGTCCGAGGTGTCTATGTGCGACCAACGAAGGCCAGTAAACAACTCGGTTTTGTCGCTATGCCCGGCGTGGAGGATGTGGCTCGCAAGATCGTGGAAGATGAGGGAGCCGTTCTTCAGGTCCACGGTGCTGAGGCGGCTCGGCGCCTTGGTCTGTCCACCCAGATGCCAACGCGCCATGTCTTTTTGACCAACGGAGCCAGGCATCAATTTCGGCTTGGAAAAGCAGAAGTCCTCATCAAGAGCGTCTCCCCAAAGAAACTCGCCCTCGCCGGCAGACCGGCTGGCCTTGCGCATCTGGCACTTCTTTATCTCGGGAAAGACCAAGTTGGCCACGAGGTCCTCGCCAAAGTTCAGAAGCGCCTCCCAGAAGAGGAATTCGAAGCACTTCTCGGTGCGAAACGGGCGCTACCGGGATGGTTGAATTATTCTCTTCGGAAATTCACGCAATCCGAGGAGACGCGAGTTTGACTGGCGCGATCGACCGGTTTTCCGAGGATGTCGACGTGACCATCGATTACCGTGACCTCGCACCTTCAAGACCACCGCTCGATGACCAATTATCCAATACACGTCGAAAAAAGCTATCGGAAGAGCTTCGCGCCAGTACTGCAGACCATATTCGGGACGTAATCGCACCCTCGTTTCAGGCTGCTGCAGCCTCGGTTGGTGGGACGGTCGAAATCGATCAGAGCGGCGAGGTCCTGCGAGTTTTCTATCCCTCCGCGATTAGTCAGGACCGTAAAGAAGTGGTGCTCTTAGAGTTCGGTGGTCGTAATATTACCGAGCCGTGCACTACCTTTTCGATCACCTCCGATATTGCGCCGTCCTTCACAACTATTGAATTCCCCGTCGCTGCCCCTTCTGTTCTCAATGTGGAGCGAACATTCTGGGAGAAACTCACGGCAATCCATTACGAATGTAATCGACCCGCGTTTAAACCCGACGCCAACCGGCTCTCGCGACACTGGTACGACGTCTATCAACTCTTGGAATCCGGTCACGCCGAGCAAGCGCTTGAGAAGTATGAGATTTTAGAGAGCGTCGTTGAGCACAAGAAAGCGTTCTACTACTCGAGCTACGCCGACTACGATGCATGCCTGAAAGGGGAGTTCAACCTATTTCCATCAGAGATAGACTTGTTGGAGTCAGATTATGGCAAAATGATTACGGCTGGGATGTTTTACGACACATATCCTTCTTTCGCCGAGCTACAAACCAGAATCGAAAGTCTCGGCAGAGAGCTTCTCAGGAGATTCTCTTCGAAGGCCAATGAAGACGGTTACGTTTGAACTGCGGTGCTCTTGCCAACCTCTGTGGCTTGGGACTCGTATCAATGCCCACGGCCGAAACCCCTTCCCCTCCCCCACCACATCACCTAAACTCCCTCACCATGACGTCCCCCTTCCTCCAAATACCCGAATCCTACTGGGTCGCCTCCAACGACCTGGCCTTCGCCATCTTCGACAAATACCCGGTCAACGACGGCCATATCCTGGTCATCCCGAAGCGCCTGACGCCGACCTGGTTCGAGGCCACCGGCGAAGAGCAACTGGCCATCATGAACCTCGTCGAAGAGGCCAAGACCATCCTCGACGAGCGCTACCAGCCCGACGGGTATAATATCGGCATCAACGTCGGCGCCGCCGCGGGCCAGACCGTGATGCACCTGCACGTCCATGTCATTCCTCGCTTCGAGGGCGATATGGACGACCCTCGCGGCGGGGTTCGGCACGTCATTCCGTGGAAGGGGAACTACCTCACCGACGACTCCGACGCTCCCAAAGCGCTGGCGACGGGCGGCGATGACCCGTTTTTGCACCACCTTCGGCCGCTCTTCGCCGGGGCCAGCCAGGTCGATGTGGTGGCCGCTTTCGTGCAGGATAGCGGGCTCCGACTGCTGCGGAATTCACTCCTGTCGGCCATCGACCGGGGTGTGGCGATTCGGCTCCTCACGGGCGACTACTTTCAGATAACCCAGGTCGAGGCGCTGCAGCGCTTATTGGACTGGACCGAGTCTACCGCCGTTCGCGACCACGACGGCACGACGGGTCGCCTCGATGTTCGGGTCGTGGAGGTCGGTAAAGACGAAGGATGGCCGAAGTCCTTTCATCCCAAATCCTGGTCATTCATCAGTGACGACGGGGGCGTGGCCTACGTGGGGAGCAGCAATATCTCGCATATGGCGCTCACCGCCGGAACTGAATGGAATCTCCGGGTTCGCCGCCGCGTCGACCCACAGGGGTTCGAAGAGGTTCAGGCGGCTTTTGAATCTCAGTGGTCTCGGTCCACGCCGCTGACGGCGGACTGGATCGACGAGTATGAACTTCGGGTTCAGGCAGCTCCCGAGCGGCCGGCCCTCGGAGAAGCCGAGTACGACGCGGTCGACGATGTATTCGAGCCACATGATATTCAGCGGGCGGCACTCGACGCCCTTCGGCGCGCCCGGCTTCAGGGCCGCCGCCGCGCCCTGGTCGTTCATGCCACGGGCCTCGGAAAAACCTGGCTCGCCGCATTCGATGTGGCGGCCTATCGCGACTACGTGCATCGGTCGCCGAGGGTCTTATTTCTGGCGCACCGGGCGGAGATTTTGCAGCAGGCAGCCGAGACCTTTCGGCGCATTCTCCCTCGGGCGCGCTTCGGGTGGTTCGCCGGCTCTCAGGGCACCATCGAGGGCGACGTGGTCTTCGCCTCGGTGCAGAAGCTAACCCTCGAGACCCACCTCCACACCATCGACCCCGACGCCTTCGACTATATTATCGTCGACGAGGTGCATCACGCGGCAGCGCCCAGCTACCGGCGCATCTTGAATCACTTTAAACCGGGCTTCGTGCTCGGTCTCACGGCCACGCCGGACCGCGCCGACGAGGCCGACGTGCGCTCCCTCTTCGACGATTTCATCGCCCATCGGGCGGACGTCGGCGAGGGAATTGAGAAGGGGTTTTTATGCCCGTTTGAGTATTTTGGGATTCGCGATGTGGTGGATTTTGAGCCCATTCCCTGGCGCAGCGGGCGCTTCACCACGGCCGACCTCACGACCAGTCTGGCGACGGAAGAGCGCATGACCCGCGCCTGGGAGGCCATGGAGGAGCACCCCGGAACTCGCAGCATCATCTTCTGTTGCAGCATCGACCACGCCCGCTTCGTGCGGGACTGGCTCGGCCGAAAAGACCTGCGCGCGGCGGCCATCTTCTCAGCGGAGGACTCCGACGACCGCGACGCCTCGCTCACGGCTCTGCAAGAGGGCGACCTCGACGCCGTTTGCGCCGTAGACATCCTCAACGAAGGCGTGGACATTCCCGCCGTCGACCGGGTGGTGATGCTGCGGCCCACGGAGTCGCCCGTGGTCTTCATGCAGCAACTCGGCCGGGGTCTGCGCCGGGCCGAAGGCAAAGAACACCTCACCGTCCTGGACTTCGTCGGCAATCACCGCGTCTTTCTGGACCGCGTCCGCACCCTGCTCTCCCTGGGCAGCTCCGATACGGACGCCATCTCCCTACGCGAATTTCTGGTCAACGGTGAGTCGCCACAACTTCCGCCGGGCTGCAAGGTCGACATCGAGCTCACCGCCATCGACATGCTCAAGGACCTGCTGCCCACGTCCAGTCGAACCGCTCTCATTCGCGAATATCGTGAACTGCGCGAGGCCCGAGGCGCCCGCCCGCGAGCCGTGGAGATCTACCGGCTGGGGCTCAAACACAGCCGCCTACGTAAAAAACACGACAGTTGGTTCGGCTTCCTCGCCGACGAGGGCGACCTCAACGACGCCGAGTTCCAGGCCTGGCAGATGGGCAGCGAGTGGTTTCGAGAGGTCGAGACCACGGCTCTTCAAAAGAGCTATAAGATGGTGGTCCTGCAAACCCTCCTCGACGCCGACGCCCTGGACACGGGCCTCCCCATCGACCAACTCGCCGCGAGCTCCCACGAACTCATGGCCCGGTCGCCGGAGCTCTTTTGGGATATCGCAAACCTGCGAGAGCTCTCCGACCCTAGAGAGCCCGACCCCGACACCTGGACCGCCTATTGGGACAAATGGCCCTTGCAGATCTGGGCCGGCGACCACGAACGGGACATCGAGAACCCCTGGTTTTCCCGAGTCGATGGC
>SKNI01000538.1 GCA_007120615.1 Myxococcales bacterium
AAAAATGGGATCTCGATTCTCAGTCGATTCTGGATCGAATAACCGACGATACGAAATTGGTGATCCTCAATAATCCGGGGAATCCAACGGGTAGTGTGTACAGCAAAAAAGCGCTCATCGAAGTGATGGCGGGTCTAAAAGAACGCGGTGTCGGATGGGTTAGCGACGAGATTTATGAAGATTATATCTGGGAGGGATCGTTTTATCCGGCGCGGAGAGCCGATGCGGAAGCCGGGGGAGCACCGGGTGGCATCACCCTCTCGGGACTCTCCAAGAGCCACCATTTGATGGGCTGGCGACTGGGTTGGATGATCGCTCCTGCAGAAGTAGTCAAAGAATTGACCCCCCTTCATCAGCATCTGGTCACCTGCGCCCCGCTTCCGGCTCAGGAGGCCGCGATCACCGCCCTGGCCCATCATCAAGAAGCCATAAATGAGACGCTGGAAGTGCTGGGAGCCCGGAGGAAGCGGGCTCTGGAAGTTCTGCAGGGACTCGGCGTGATCGCTTTGGAGGGCGCCTCGGGGGCGTTTTATCTATTTCTGGACGTTCGCAAATTCTTACCCACCTTTGACACCACTCGGCAGATGGCCGAAACCTTGTTGGAAGAAGAAGATGTGCTCGCGATCCCGGGAGAAGGATTTGGACCATCGGGGTTGGGTCACCTGCGAGTTGCCTATACTATAGGAGGTGACCCTCTGGAGGATGGCCTTGGTCGTCTGCGAAGGTTTCTGGTTCGGCACCAATAATGTCTGGGAAATTCATCGAGTGTCTGGATAATAGAGGAGAAGAATGATGACCAAAGACAAAGAATTACCGAGCGTCGATACTACGGAAGGCGAGCGAGCTTCGCTGTGGGAAGAGCGCTTCGAGACTCAAATTAACACCTTCTTTGACGAGGCGATCGCCCGGGTTCCCGGATTCGTGGATCGCAATCTGACAAGCTTTCGAAAAGTCATGGGCCGAAGCCTGGGACCGCGCACCGGAATGGCCGATCTATTCATCTCGGCCAGAAACGTGGCATCGGGGATCTCCAAGACCGTAGGAGGGCCGGACTTTTCTACCTCCACCTTCACCGACGATAAATTAGGGGAATCCTTTGAGCGTGAAGTGGTCAGCTCGGCGGAGCTGGAGAGTCTGCTCAATCGGCTCTTCTCGGAGCTGGAAGAGGAGCAGTGGGCGAAATTTCTGGAAGAACACGCCGACGAGGAGAGTGGCGAAGACGAGGCATCGAGCCTTCGAAAGCATCTGGTAGAGATGATGGAAAAAGAGATCGCCCACGATCCTCTCCTGGCCCAGGCGATTCGCTCGGGCGTCCGACTCGGGATCCCGGCGACTCTTGGGTATGTGCTCTTCGGAAAGGCTACCTTTGTGGCCGGAAAAGGCGCTCAGGAAGGGTATAAGAAACATCTCGATTTTTATCGACGGTCGCTCATCAAATTGGGAGGCACCGAGGTCCCCGGTTGGATGGGGGCGGTGGGAATCGCCGGCGGAGTTCTGGGAAGTCTGGCGATCGGGGGGTTGATGGAGTACGCCGTCAATAATATCCGCGACGTCAAAGGGTATTATATCCGTCAGATCAATGCTGCGCGCTACGTCTTGCTCTACGGCGAAGATCCGGAGGTGCCCGAAGGGCAGGGCCTGTTGCACGTGGTCCGAGGTCTGGAGCGCCAATTTGAGCGCCTTCCGAAGCTGACCACTGAGATATTAAAGCGCAAGCCCGAGGAGGTCGAAGCCGAAGAGGTGGTGAAGGCCGAAATCGAGACCGACGATGAAGACTCCATTGAGGTAGAAGTGGATGTAAAAGAGGCGACCTCGCAAAAAGAAAGTAAATGACTCTAGCGATGGGGCTTAGCGCCGTAGCCATTTCAACGGGGATTCTCTTTGCTTACCTGATCGTGATCTGGTGGCTCGATCGCTATGAGCGTGAGCCGTTCTGGATGGTGCTGCTGACCTTTGCCTGGGGGGCTATCGGCGGCACGATTCTCGGGTGCATCATCAGTCTGGTCATGGGGATTTCCATGGCAGATGTGATCCCCGAGATGTACGCCCAACTCTATATGACGGTGGTGGCAGCACCGCTGGCCGAAGAGTTTACCAAGGGGCTTATCTTCGGGGCGCTGATCTTTACGCCTCATCTCGACAACGAGACCGATGGGCTGATCTACGGCGCCGCCGTAGGGCTCGGGTTTGCGACGGTGGAGAACCTCCTTTATTTTCTGGCGGTCGCGCTGGCCGATCCGGAGGCATTCTACTTTACGGTTGTGGCGCGCACGCTGTTTACTGCGCTGGTCCACACGATCTCGTCGGCGCTCTTCGGATATACCGTAGGGTATGTCCGACACCGAGAGCTCAAACCACGGCTGTGGGCCCTGCCGGTGGTGGGCTTCATTCTGGCCGTCGCGATGCACGGACTATGGAATTTCCTGGCGACCCTGGCCGAATCCGGCTTCCTCGGAGATGAACAGGCCGGAGAGATCATGGGGCTGGGGATTCTTCTGGTACTTTTGATGTCTGTTGTGATGTTCGCGATCACTCAATTCTCGTTGAAGCGAGAGCAAAAGATCATCAAGAAATACCTGGCCGAAGAAGCGCAGAATGATGTGCTGCCGAAGAAACACGCTGAGATCATTCCATCCTGGACCCAGCGAAGTCGCTCCGGCTGGGTACCCGCTCATATTCCTCGCAAAGAATACGTGGAAGCGGCGACGCTGCTGGCGTTTCGTCGGTATCAGATGGACACGGCAGCTCCCCGTTTTAAAGAGGGATACCAGGAGGAAGTGGACCGGTACCGGGAGAAGGTCCGGGGATATTGGAAGGGAGAGTAGGCTCAGTTACAGCCTGTCGGCTCCATCTGAAGAATCCAGTCCGAGATCAGATCGACGCCGAAGTGGTCGATGGTGGTCAGCGGTAATTCCGGCATTTTGATGGCGGCGTCGGTGCTGTCCATGCGGTAAATCATGATCGACTCTTCGGGGTGGCCGGGGACGATGTCGTAGGTCAGACCTCCGGCTCCGCTGCCGGCGGCGACGGGGAATTTGCAGACGCCCAGCTTGCGCTCGTCGGTGATGTCGATCCCCAGATGTAGATTGGAGGAGGCGGCCCGGCCTTTCGGGTTGTGGCAGTGGGCGCAATTGGCGTCGAGATAGGATCGGGCGCGGTCCTCGAGATCGGCGCTCTCATCATAATAATGGGTGATGGTCGGAAAAGTTTCGGGGTCGGGCAGGGGAGAATCAAAAAGACCGAGCTCTTCGAAATGCTCCAATTGGGTGGGTTCACCGGGACGTTGGGCGTAGGACTCGGTGAGCTGAAAGGTTCTAGGCCCAAGGGGGACCAGGTCGCCGTCCTGTCCATGACAGGTACGACACTGGTTCTGATTGGGGATTCGATAGTCGATCTCCACCTCCGAGCCGTCATCATCGATGAAGCTGAGATCCACGCGTCGGCCAAGGTTATTTCGGTGGGCTTCCTGTTGTTCTTCGTCCCAGATATAGGACTGAGCCTGCCAATTTCCCTCCCGTTTGATAAGAAGTCGGGTCTCCAAAATCTGTTCCCCGGCCGACGGGTCACGACGATCGATGGGATAATAAAAAGTCTTAACGATGATGGAGTCGTCGGGCCAACTCCAGTGATCGGTGAGATCGAAGCCGATCGTTTCGCCCTCGGGGAGCACGAAAAAACGCTTCTTCTCGCTGCGATCGGAGTATAGGGGAGCGGTCACATCGTAGAGAACCACGCCGGGCATGGGATCGTGATCGGCCAACTCCCCGCGAAAAAAGCAATATTCGCTCAAGAGATCAAAGGGTCCTCCGTCTTCGTCAGCGAGGCGAACCTCACAGGCCGGTTCGCCTACATCGGCGTCCAGAGAGGCGTCGACGTCACCGCCGGTGTCGGCAGGGCCAGCGTCGTCGCTTACAACGGGAGGGTCGCCGCCGCATGCCAGAAGCATTGAGGCGGCGACCCACAAAAACAGACGGAGGGATGGAGTCATAGCGTCACGATTACTCAAAGACTACGGGGTCAAGGGGGTCACGGTCACAGTCGTTTTCCCCCAGTTCGTCGGTGGAGCCCAGGTCTTCGTCATAGGCCCGAAGATTTTCGAAGCTCACCGGGTTGTCGTCTTCGTCCACATTTCCGGAGAAGCAGCTGCGGATCTCGGCGGCATCCTTCTCGGGATTGAAGATTCCATCCCACAAAATATCGGGTACCGGGCGGGTCTCGGTTGCCCCGGCGGCGAGGTCTACGGGGTTTTCTCCGGCGTTGATGATGGTGTTGGAGTGGATGTTGATCGCTTCGGCGAAGGGATAATATTCGTCGTCTTCATAATCTCGG
>SKNI01000398.1 GCA_007120615.1 Myxococcales bacterium
CCCCGTCGATGGTGACCGTCTCAAAGCTATGCTCTGTGCCCACGAGAAACTCCTCGCATTGCCAGGGACGCCCCGTCGACGGCGACAACCCTTCCAGGGCTTCGACGAGCTCCGATTCATCGCCCAGGCGCCAGGTGGCGCGGGTTCCCAATCCATCGACGGGCTTGATGATGATGGGAAACCCCACCTCTTTGACAAATTCATAAACGTCGTCCGCGGAGCTGACCCGAGCATACCGAGCACAGGGAACTTCAGCCTCTCGAAGAGCCGCCTTCATCGCCGACTTGTCGCGAAACCGAAGCGCCGCCGCCGCCCCCATTCCCGGAACATCTGCTCCGTCGCGGGCCTGAGCCAGGGGAAGTTGCAACTGCTCCAGCGCCCCGAAGAGTCGATCCACCGCACCCAGCCGAGAAGCGACCGCTTTTGTCCCGCGACTAAGAACCTCTCCATCGAGGCAATCAGACACTCGTTGAACCGTGGCCAGGCGCTCGCGAAGAGCCGGAGGCAAACGCTCTTCGCGATCCGATGTGATCACCGCTGGCCGCACGCCCTCCAATTCGCAGAGTGCTTCCACATACCGCAGCGTATTGGGGGTAAAATAAGGGGCTACAAAAACAACATTTCGCATGAAGACTCCACCGTGGCACGTCGGCTCACGTACAAAGATTTAACAAAAAAGAGGACCGCCGACTCAGCGCTCCTTTTGCCTGTTGAGCCGCGATTATGCTATCAAAGCTCTTCATTAACCACCACAATACGCGCCGAAGTCTGACGCCACGAGATATCATGCGATCCGTGACTGACTATTTCATCCCCGATGACTTCGCTGCTGCCGATACGATCAAGCGTCGACAGGCGGAGGTGGCGGTAAAGACGGTCTTCGTGCTCGTGCCCTGGGGTGTGATTTCCGCGATCTACGTGTACTGGCTATTGGGAACTGCTTCGGCAGCCTTCGCTATCGCCACCGTTACCTTCCTGGTAGCCCTCTCTCCCCTGGTATTGCGGCAAACGGGCAGCCTGAAGTTGGCCAGCCTCTTTATCCTTCTTCCCCTCTTTCTGGCCTTCAGCGGGTGGGCGTTGGCGACGGGAGGTGTCCTGGCTCCCGGGGCGAGTTGGCTGACATTCTTGCCGCTCTTAGTGCTGATCTTTCACGGTGTGAAGATGGCGACGGTGTGGGTACTGCTGGTGCTCTTGACCTGGACCGCGATGTACGTCGGTGGGGACCTGGGAATCATCGAGGCTCTCGACGTCACCGATGAACGCTTCCCCATCCGCCGCATGCTGGAGTTGGTGGTCCTGTCCACGACTACCTTCGGGCTCTTTTATCTCAAAGACAGCCTCCAGGACTGGCTCATCGGAACGGTGAAGACAAAAGAGGGAGAAACACGGGCCGTTCTGGAGACCGCGCCTGATGGAATCCTGACATTGAACCCGACAGGGATTGTTCTCAGCGCCAACGAAGCTGCGACCCGAATTTTTGAAAAATCCTCCACAGAATTGGTGGGCGCCACGATTGAATCGCTGATTCCCACACTTACCTCCAGGCACCTGCTTGTGGACCAGGAGTCGCTCACTCGCTTCGGGACGACCGAGGAGCACAGCGGTCAGCGAAACGGGGCGCGCTTCCCGGTCGAGATCGCCTTTGGTCTCCTCGATAACGGACGCCAGCACATCGTTTTGGTCATGCGCGATATTACAGCGAGAAAAGAGACCGAGAGCGAACTTCGGCGGGCCCGCGACCAGGCAATGGAGGCCAACCTCGCCAAGAGCTCCTTTCTGGCCAATATGAGCCACGAGCTTCGTACCCCTCTTAACGCCGTCATCGGCTACTCCGAGATGATCGTCGAAGAGATCGATCATATTCGCCAGTCCAATGAACCCGGCGCCGAGGTTGCCTCTCAATTCATCCCCGACTTAGAGCGAATCGAATTGGCCGGCCAACACCTGCTCTCCCTAATCAACGACACTCTTGACCTCTCCAAGATCGAGGCCGGCAAGATCACCACCCACATCGAGCGCTTTGCTGTTGAAGAATTGCTCCAGGACATCATGACTACCGTCCGCCCTCTGGCTCGAAAGAGAGACAACACTCTTGAGCTTGACCTGGATGACGATATCGGGGAGATGTGCACGGACGCCACGAAAGTACGACAGATCTTATTCAATCTCTTAAGCAATGCCTGCAAATTTACCCGACAGGGCAATATCCGACTGGCGGCCTCTTTAGGTGAAGAAAACGATCAGATCGTATTTGCCGTTGAGGACACGGGAATCGGCATGTCCAGGGAGCATATCGACACGATCTTCGACGCCTTTAGCCAGGCCGATGCCTCGACCACCCGGGAGTTCGGGGGTACCGGCCTGGGCCTGACCATCGCCAGCCATTTTTGCGATCTTCTGGGCGGCGATATTGAGGTGACCTCCACCCTCGGTGAAGGCTCCCGCTTCACGGTCCGACTTGCAAGAGATCTGAGCGAGCCCCGTTACCAGGCGGAGTCTGACTCAAAACTATCATCAAAGGGCGTTTGATTCGCAACATCATCGCTTACCGTAGAAGGCTTTTGCGAGGACTCTGGCCGTCGATCCAGAAACTCTCGAATCTCCTCGCCGATGATTTTGGCCCGAGGGCTGGAAAGATAGGAATTGGTCAACGGAACCTCGTCTCCGCTCTTCATCTGTAACACCACTCGATAGTTACTACCCTTATTTCCGATGAAGTCTTGAACCTCGACGGAGCCAATCTCATTGAGCTCAAAAAATTCGTACGTTCGGTTTCTGATACCGCGAACTTTCAGGGTGAAAGAGTTCTCGGAAATACAGAATCGAAACCGACCCAATCGAACCATCGAAAACGTCGTCGCAAGACCGACCACCACAAACATCCCGCCGAAGAAGAGGCCAAACTGTCCAGCGTCCTGGTGGATCTCCAGACTCGCCTGGTCGGCATCCCCGAGAAAGCGATCGATCTCCTGGACCATCTGGGACTTCGAAGACCGTCCCGAGCTATAATAGCCGGTCACCGGGATTCGTTCTTCGCCGATGAGCAATACCACTCGATAGGTGTCGTCCCCATCACTGCTTCGACTCACACCGACTTCGGCTCCTTTGAATTCATCGAGCCCAAACTCGATGACCGTATTTCCCCACGGCCGGGACCGCTCCAGACTACAGTGGCCGCCGTCCTCGATGCGCTCGCAGCTCAGGCTCTCTTCCCCACTCAGCGCGACGCCAACCAACAGCCCGACCGCCACAAATAACAAGCCCATGAGGACGATATTTTCTCGTGATTTGATCACCAGTACATCGGGGTTGTTCTGAGTTATTTTCATTGCCATATTGTCCCTGAACTCTCATCACTCGTAACTTGAATATTCAAAATATCGCGAAGATCGCTGATCCGGTCAACGATCTTCATATTATGGCGACTCCATCCCGCTCTTTCAGCTGGACGGTGTGCTCTGGAAGCGTGGAGGCGCGACCAGGCGAACGCTGTGGAATGGGAAGCGGCGATCTGGGATAATGCTCTCTGCTGTTGTGGACATCATCCCACTGCACCCGAGAGACCACCATGAATAGCCGGTCCCCCTTCGTTCCCCTCGTATTCTTGTACATCTTGGTCACCGGCTTTTCTGCGTGCTCCTCGCTCTCCATCAAGCCTGACCAATTGGGGCCGACGCCAGAGGTGCATCTTCCCATGCCCGAAGAAACGCGACTGGTGATGCGGGTTCACCCGGAGCGCATGGTCGAGATGTTGGACCGCGCTCCAACCCAAGAACAGGCTGCGGTTCCCGGTCAACTGCTGGTGGCCAATTTCTTGAGCAGCAGTGATACAGGCAAATTGTCTTCTCTGCTGACGATCGGTGCTGGCGAAAAGTACTCCCATCACTTTGACGCCATCGACAACTCCCGGGCGGTGGTCTTCGCGCTTTCCACAAGAGGAAACGAGGGCTATCTCCAGAACCTCAAGCATGCAAACGCCGCTGGTTCCGGCGGGGGAGCTGAACACCAGTTCCGAGGAATCTCCTGGCGGCTCTTTGTGCCCGCCACAAATGCCAGGAAATTGCGTTCTCAAATCGACGAGTTCTGTGCCACCCCGTCCGAATGTCCCGACGTCCGGCGCATCTCCACCGAGAGACATTATATCATCGTCGATCTCCACCATGACCTCGGCCGACCTGCCGACGAAAGCACCTTGTCCTACGACGACGTGGATCGTTCGTTCTGGGACGACCCAACACTTGCTGCGGACTCCTTTCTGCAGCCCCAGGGCGCCCTCTCCTTCTACGTTGGCACCGAGAACCTGGCCATCTGGGGAC
>SKNI01000395.1 GCA_007120615.1 Myxococcales bacterium
ACCCGCCGGCTGTGGTGGATACTTCTGGCCTTCATTCCATCGAGCCTGATGCTCGGCGTGACCACCTATATCACCACCGATATCGCTTCGGCGCCGCTATTGTGGATCATCCCACTGGCTCTTTATCTGGTGAGCTTCATCCTGGTCTTTGCCCGCCGTCCCGTCTACGCCCCCTGGTGGTTGGGGCGGGGAATGTGTTTGCTCGCCGTCTCCCTGATCGTGGCCTTTCTGGTGGAAGTAACCCATCCCCCGGCCCTGCTGCTGACCCTACACGTATTGCTCTTTTTTGTGGCCGCTGTCGTCGTCCACGGACGCCTGGCCAAAGATCGACCCTCCACCAGCCATTTGACGGAATATTTTCTGTGGATCTCGGTGGGAGGAGTCCTGGGCGGAGTGTTCAATGCCCTGATCGCGCCGCTGATCTTCACTCATATCTTCGAATATATTCTGGTAATTGCGCTGGCCTGTGCCATTCGGGAGACGAAACCGGACGAGGGTGAGCGCCGCACCTGGAGAAAAGCGGCGTTTTATTATGTGATGATCACTCTCTCCGTGGTGCTGATCATCTCGGTCACCGAGCGCTTTGAGTTGGGCGTCGATCCCTCGCTGGCTATCGTAGCGTTTGGGCTCCCCGCCATCTTTGCCTGTACCCAGATCGAGTCCCCTCGACACTTCGCCGCAGGATTGGTGGTCTTAACCGTGGCCGGCTCCTTTTTTACGGGCTATCACCAGCGGCCGATCCTCTTTGAGCGCAATTTCTATGGAAGCCTGCGAGTAGCCGATAACTACGACGGCACCCTTCGTCAACTCATCGATGGAAACACCATCCACGGGCGCCAGCGCCTTGATGAGCCGGACCGATGCATCCCACTGTCCTATTATTACGCTCCTACAAGCCCCCCAGCCTACGCATTTGGCGCCTATCATCATCGCGACGTCCTCGCCGCGGACACCTCTAATATCGCCATCATCGGGATGGGTATTGGCTCCCTTGCTTGTTACGGAGCGCCCGATCAACACTGGGATCTCTACGAGCTAAATCCCCTGGTCATCGAGGTGGCCACCGACCCCAACTATTTCTCGATTCTGGACCAGGCAAACCTGGGCTCCCACAAAATCATTGCCGGCGATGGAAGGTTGCGAATCCAGAATCAGCCCGATGACCACTACGATATCATCGTCGTAGACGCCTTTAGTTCCGGCTCCATTCCGGTACACTTGCTGACTCGAGAAGCGATAGAGCTTTATCTCGACAAGCTCTCCGAGCATGGAGTGATGATGTTCAACGTCTCCAACCGAATCCTGGACTTAACCCCGATCCTCGCCGACATCGCCGGCGATCTCGACATCCCGGCGGTGGTGATGACCGACGACTACGTCACCCAACAGGAGGAGGACTACGGAAAAGATCCATCGGTCTGGGTCTTTTTGGCCCACCATCCGGAGCCATTAGAGTTTCTTCGTCACCACTCTCGCGCGCAGTCTCTGAAGGCCGATCCCCATCGCAAGGTGTGGACCGATTCCTATTCTGATATTATCTCGCCACTCTTCTCCTCGCCCGATTAATTCAACTCGCTTCTACAATAGACATGGTAAAAGACGTTCAACTCGGGCCATTTATTTTACAACACCCCATCGGCGAGGGTGGGATGGGAAGGGTCTATCGTGGGGTCCACAACAAAACGGGTGTTTCTGTAGCGGTTAAATTAATCCTCGATAGCTCGAATCACCAATCCAGAAGATTCTTTCACCGCGAAGTCCAGGCTCACGCGGGCCTGACTCACCCCGGTGTGGTTTATCTCTTCGACTACGGGACGGTCGATGAGGAAGCTGCTCGAATGTCGAACGGCGAGTTACTTGCCGGCAGCCCTTTTGTAGCCATGGAATTCGCCGCTCAGGGCACGGTGCGTGATCTCCCGATTTCGAGTTGGAACGAGGTTCGCCAGATCTTACTTCAGGTTCTCGACGCTCTGGCATTTGCCCATGCCCGAGGGGTGATCCACCGCGATCTCAAGCCCGAAAACCTCCTTTGTTTTCCACAGACTGGCCCCGATGAAGACCGAACCGGACCGGGCCGAATAAAACTGGCAGACTTTGGCCTGGCCCATGCGTTGTCGGAAGTCGTGGTTCGCGATGAAAAGAGCCTCGCTCGGCTTTCTGGAACACCCTATTATATGGCTCCTGAGCAGGTGCGGGGATACTGGCAAGAATACGGCCCCTGGACTGACCTCTACGCTCTGGGCTGTATTGCCTGGGAGTTGGTCTGCGGGGAGCCTCCCTTTACCGGCGCGACCCCGTTGGCGGTGGCGATGAAACACGTCACCGAAGAGCGACCTGCTCTGCGACCTCGTTTTGCCATTCCAAAAGAGCTGGAGTCCTGGATCAACCGATCCTTTGCAACCCGCCATCAAGACCGCTTTCTCTGCGCTGCCGACGCAGCCTGGATGCTCCCCCAGGCCCTCAAGACAGCTTCGTCTTCGAAAACACTCCTCGATGCCCCCCCGATTATCGCGGCCAGCAACGATAAAACACTCCTTGATTCAGACATCGACGGCGAAGAGAAGACGCTGATTCTGCCCCAATTACAGGCGCCCCCCGTCGCGGCCGTTGATTCCAAGAGACCTCCCACATCGATTCCAAGGCCTTCGGTACCCCCGCTGCCCGCCTCCTGGCGCTCGAAAAACTTTGATAGCCTTCCCGAGCCATTGGTGGGAACTGGCCTGGGACTCTTCGATCTACGGGAGATTCCCTTCGTCGATCGCAATCAGGAGCGAGACCTGATCTGGAAGACCCTCGAGACCGTTGTCGACAAGGGTCATTTTCGAATCATCTTCATTATCGGCGAAGCCGGCTCCGGGAAGAGTCGCCTGGCGCAGTGGACAGCCACGAGAGCCCATGAGGTAGGCGCGTCGCGAGTCCTCAAGGCTTTTCACACACAGGGTGGGCGCGAAGGCGGAGCCGAGGGCTTCTCGGGAATGGCTCAACGCTACTTTCAAGGTTGGAAATTAAGCCGGGGTAAATTCTATCAACATCTTTGCCATTTTCTCCCCTCCACCGACGCCCGAGCTCTCACCGAGATCGTCCACCCCACCGAGGATGACGCCGAAGAGGTCGACGGCCCACGCTACCAATTTGTAAGTTCTTCCCAACGAAACGCACTGCTGCTGCGAATGTTTCGACTCTTCGCCCGTCAGCGTACCCCCCTGTTCTGGTTCGACGATCTGCAATGGGGACCCCACGCCATGCAATTGCTGGAATACCTCCTGGGAAGCGACCTCGATCTGCCGCCCGGTCTGGTGCTGGCGACCGTACAAACGGACGTCCTCAAAGATGACAACGACCTCGCCCGGCGCCTCGATGCCCTCTGCGAATATGAGTCTTGCCAGCGAATTTATCTCGATCCGCTGGAGCCCGGCGACCACCGAGAGTTCATCGATCGCATACTTCGATTGGAACCCGAACTTCGACAGACACTCGCGGAGCGAACCGAAGGAAATCCCCTCTTCGCCCACCAACTTCTCGGGGACTGGATCGCCGAAGGCCGTCTGGAAATGGGCGAACACGGCTTTCAGGCCGACTCCGATCTGGCCCTGTCGCTTCCGGAAAAACTCCATGAATTGTGGATGACTCGTATCCAACGCCTCGCCCGAGAGTTTTCACCCCGGATTCGTCCCGTGCTGATGAAAACCATCGAAGTAGCCACCGCGTTGGGGCGAGAAATCGACGAGGACGAGTGGCACTCTCTTGTGGCGAGCCTCGATTGGCCTGTCCCCAACGATCTGGTCGACCGTCTCATCCAGCGCGGATTGGCGGAGCGAACCGAGGATGGTTGGGCATTCGCCCATGGTCTGTTGATGGAGAGCGTGAAACAGAATGCTCTTGAAGCCGGGCGCTGGTCGCAGCACCATAGAAGGTGTGCTTTGATGCTCAGACAATTCTACCCGGAGAAACTCTGGCAGACCGCCAGACGCCGCGCCGAGCACTGGATCGCCGCCGGGGAATTGGAGTGGGCTCTGGAGCCGATACTCCAAGAGGTCGCGCGGCTCAAGGCCACCGGCCAGGAGAAACGCCGCTTTGACTATTTGCTCAAGCGTCGTGATGTACTCGACCAGATGGAGGTCGATCCCCTCGATCCCAGTTACCTGGACAACGAGATCCTCATCGCCGTCTCCAGGATAAAGACTGGAAATTATGACGATGCTCAGAAGCACTTAGAACGACTCCTGGCTATGATTTCCGATTCCGAGTATCCCCATTTGGCCTCCAAAATCTATCACGGACTGGGGATTTGCCTGTCTTACCAGGGCCATC
>SKNI01000200.1 GCA_007120615.1 Myxococcales bacterium
GCGGGATATCGCTATCAGTCCAGTACCCTGCTCAGTCACCTGGCGAGCTATGGATTCGTGGTGGCCAGCGCCGAGCATGGGGAGCGAAATCTGGAGCATATTCTGACGGCGGGAGCGCCCGACGGTGATAACGCGCCGGCAACGATGAGGGCGGTCCTGGCGCATCTGGGAGACCTTCAGGATGCCGGTATTCTGGAGGGGCAGATCGACCTGGATAGAATCGCCGCCACCGGTCATTCGATGGGCGGAGGGGGGGCGAGATCGATGCTCGGAGAGCCCGGAGTGGAGGCGGTGATTCTTTATGCGTCGGGGGCCGGTGTGGAGGAGAATCAGGGTGCTCAGGTGATGTGGCAGGGCGGAACCACCGACGTATTGGCGTCGATGAGTCAGATTCGACACCTCTATGAGTCCGGAGAGCCCACCAAGCGATTGCTGGGAATCGAGGACGCCGGGCATCTTGCGTTTTCCGATATTTGCGCCATCGGGGCCGATCGAGGCGGGGTGCTGCAAATTGCGTCGGATGCCGGCATCGATGTGCCGCCTCTTATCATGACGCTGGGCCGTGACGGCTGTCGCGATACGGACCTACCCGTCGAGGACGGTTGGCCGATCATCCACCATTATAGTGTCTCCCACCTGCGTGCGGCGTTTGGAATGGACGAAGAGCCCGTGGGCCTCTCCGATGCAACCGTGGGTTGCTTCGAAGAGGTCACGGAGTTGGAGTGGGCCGCGGAGTGACGGCTCACGTCCGTAGTCGTTCAGCTTTCTTCGTATTTGACGGTGCAGCCGTAGGGCTCGGCCTCAGAGGGGTCGACCTCTTCGCCGGCGATCATCGAGGTCAGAGCGCCGTGGACGTAATTGGTGGGTTCGTCTTCTCGCCCGCGCTTATCGTCGTCGATTCCGCCCATATATTGCAGGATTCCATCTTCGTCGATGACGAACATATGGGGGGTGGTTCGGGCGTTGTAGAGTCGGCCCACTTCACCGCTTGGATCTTGGAGGACCGGGTAGTCGTGGTCGCGAATCTCGGCGGTCTCGGCTTTCCACTCTAAGGTGTCTTCCGGGGTGTTGTCCCAGGTGGTGTCGATGGCCAGCCAGGTCAGCTCGGTCTCGTCGTGGAATTCTTCGATGAGGTTGCTAAAGGTCTGAGCTTCGTAGTGACGAACGACGTAGGGGCAGGGAATGTTGAACCACTCCAGGACCACCGTCTGTCCGCGGTAATCACTCAACGTGTGGCTCTCTCCGTTTTCATCGACCAGCGTAAAATTGGGGGCCAACTCGCCGACGATCGGCTCAGTGGGATATTCGTCGGCTTCGGCGGTGGCGCCTTCCTCTTCGGTCTCTTCTGCTTCTTCTTCGACCTCAAGCTCGGCCGTCTCTTCGGCGGGCTCGGCTTCGGCTTCTTCGGGGCTATCGCAGGCAGTGGCCAGTCCGATGGTGAGGGCGGCGATTACAATGAGTTTCCAATTCTTCATAAGTACTCCAGTTTTGTTTGTTGTTTTGGTACTTGGATTATTTGCTAAACCAGCTTTCAAATTCAGGGTGCGGCTTCTTCTATTTTTGTGATCACCATTTGACGGGTGAGCAGCTCCGGGAGGACCTCCGGATTTTCGGGATCGTCGGGAGAATACATAAGATACAAGGGTACGCCCGCTTTGCCAAACTCCGCCAATTTACTTCGGATGACGTCGTCTCGGCGGGTCCAATCGGCCTTGAACATGGCGACGTTTTGCTCGTCGACGGCGGCCACGACGCTGGGGTGTTCTAAGACATTGGCCAGGTTGACTTTGCAGGTGATGCACCAGTCGGCGGTGAAGTCCACAAATACGGGTCTACCGCTTGCCAGCTCGGCCTGGACGTCGTCGTCGCTCCACTCCAGCCAGGCAAGGGGCCCTGACTGAGTGCCGTCGACTTGCAGGTCGGAGCCTGCATCGGCGTCAAAGCGAAGAGTGAAGAAGCCGGTGATCGAGATGATGGCGACGGCGAAGATAAGCCCCAGGCGGCGGGCGGAGGTCGATTTGAATTGGACCAGCCCGAAGATCCAGACGCCGATTCCGCAGGCCAGAAAGAAGGAGAGCAGCCGGGCGACTCCGGAGACGCCGGCCATCTGTCCGATGAGCCAGACCAGCCAGATGGCGGTTCCCAGAAGTGCGAAGCCCAGAAATTGCTTGAAATAAAGCATCCAGGGCCCCGGCTTAGGCAGGACTTTCGCGGCGCCGGGGACCATGGTCAAGACCACGAAGGGCATGGCCAGGCCCAGGCCTAAGACCAGGAAGATCAGAGCGATGACCCAGGGAGAACTCGCCAGGGCGAATCCCACGGCGGTTCCCAGAAACGGTGCCGAGCAAGGCGTGGCCAGAACTACGGCGAGCACTCCTTCGCCAAAACTTCGGCGGTGGCTCGACGGGGCGTCGGCTACGTTCTGAAGCCGGCCGGGACTTAAGGTTACCTCAAAGACTCCGAAGAGGTTTAAGGCGAAGATGATCAACACCGCGCCTACTGCGGCGATGAAGCCGGGCTCCTGGAATTGAAAGCCCCAGCCCACCTGGGTACCCACGACCTGAAGGCCGATCACCACGGTGGCCAGTGCCATCATGGAGGCGACGATGCCCGCGGTGTAGGAGACACTGTGAAGGTAGATGCTCTGGCGCTCTTCGTGGACTAGATTCACAAAGGAGAAGACCTTGACGGCGAGCACCGGAAAAACGCAGGGCATCAGATTGAGGAGGGCGCCGCCGATGAAGGCCAGCAGCAAGATATAAAAGATCGAGAGCGGCTCATCGGGTTGTCCATCAGCAGGCGCCAGTGTCCCGTCGCCAGAGGGAGCGCTTTCGCCGAGCGCCAGGGCGTTGGCCGCTTCGGACTCGGTGCGGGGGAAGAGGGCCTCCACATCGGTGGGGATGGCCTCTCCTTCGGCGGTGTGGAGGCGGGCGACTCCGCGAAAGGTGGCGTCTTCCGAAGCCCTGTCTCGACTGGCGCGACCACTCAACTCCACAAACCATCCGGAGTGAGCGTCGGGGTGAGGGCTGACCCGGGCGATCTCCATCGTGATATTGGGGATGGAGTCGTACACAAAGGCGTCGGCGATTCGCTCCGGTGGATCGGCGAGCTCCACGCAGTGATCGTCGTCGTCGTCGTGGCAACCAATGATGGAGACTTCTACGCGAAATTGGTCGGGGTTAGCGATGGGTACGTGGGAGTAGCGCACCTGCACATCGACCCCGGTCTCTTCCGGCGCTCGGGGGAGGAGCTTCTGGGCCTGGTCGAAATAAAAGTCTGTGACATCGTCGGTGTCGGTACGCTGATCTCCGATGGCCAGGGTCCGGGTAAGCATGGCGGAGCCCGGAATGCAGTCCACCTCGCAGACCAGATAGTCCACGTCGGCGGTGACCTCGATGGAGTCTTCGGCGTCCTCGGGGATCTCCACCTTGGAGAAGAGAATGACGCGCTCTCCATAGCCAAAGGTGATGATCTGGCCGCCGGCCTCGTGGTACACGGTGGGCGCGGGCCAAAGAGTATCGCCGGCGGTGCCGGGCTGGGCATCGAAGATGAGTTCGGTGGACATGCCTCCCTGGCCTGCGCTTCGCCAGTAGATATGCCAGTTGGGAGACATCTCAAAGAGGACGCCCGCTCGCACCCGGTCGCCGGGGCGGGCCTGATCGGCGTCGAATACCAGTCGTTTTTTGACCCGGGGCACCCCCTGATCGAAGGCGTCTTCGTCAAAGGCTCCTTCCGGTACGTCGGGGAGTTGCGGCAGATCTCCGGCAGCCCAGGCGGGCAGTGCCAGGGCCGTCAGCGCTGTCAGGAGGATGGTGAGGAGGGCCCGGCTCACGAATTTATTCATCAAAACGGGGTATCTGGTCGGGGGGCTCGGTATCTTGAAAAAAACTTAACTGGGAGAGGAGTTCGTCCACCCGCTCCGGTCGTAGAGCCGCGATGACGGCGAAAAGTATTCCCATGATCACGCTCAGCCAGAAGATCTGACGGATACCATCGGCGATGTCCCAGCCCTGGAGCACGCAGTTGAGTACGCCCAGGCAGGTTCCCGCCAGCGCGCCGCCCAGAAAGGCACCCCCGCCATATTGGGCTCGCACCAGGGGACCGGTTTCATCGAAAAAGGTGAACTCCGGGATCGTAAAGCCTTTGAGTTTCTTCCCCGATACCACCCCGGGGAATGAAGATTTCGTCTCCTTTCCGGGGCCGGAGGCGGCGGCGTGCTTGCCGGTGGGGCGAAAGTTTTTAGCGGGGATAAAGCCGGTGTTTGTGACGTGCTCGGCGTTATGAGCCGCGCTACCGGGGCCCTGAGC
>SKNI01000346.1 GCA_007120615.1 Myxococcales bacterium
CTTTGGCGCTCCCGCCAGCAATGATCACCCTCGGATCTGTGCGATGTTGTCACGCCGGTGGGAATTTGCTAGAAATCAGGGGAGTGAGATTATGCCGACAAAGACTACTCCAAACCCGGGTGCGAACCCCTTGAGACAGACCACATCACAATTGGGAAGCGCCGCGACAGCCCGCCTGATCTGCGGGGCTTTGATTGTTGCCCTGGTGGGTGTGCTGGGCGTGGGATGTGCCGGTTCGGAGGATGTTCGAGAAGATGTCGACCCCGGTGATACCCTTCAGGAGCGCGCTCGTAACGGGAATTTGAGCACCTCCGGGTTGGATGTCAGAAAGGCAGATCTCAACGGCAATGGAGAGGCCGATCAGTGGACCTTTATCAATGATAGCACCGGCAATGTGGTGCGAGTCGAGCGGGATCTCAATTTCAATGGGCGCGTCGATATGTGGCAGTATTTTGATGCCAGTGGGGAGCTCATCGAAGAAGAGATGGATCTGGGATACGATGGTCTGGTGGACGTGGTGGTTATCTATTCCGGGGGAGTGGTGAGCAGAAAGATGCTGGCCACTGCGTTCGACGGGACGTTTGCGATTCAAAAGTTTTATAATCAGGACGGTCAATTATTGCGGGTGGAGCGAGACAGCTCCGGTGATGGTGCGGCTGATGTGTGGGAGTATTTTGAGAAGGGAGAGCGGGTACGTATCGGCTGGGATACCAGTGGCGACGGCCGAGCCGATACCTTCGATCAGCTCAACTGAGCGAGAACCTCATTCCCGATCGGGGTGAGTATCGAGCCATCCATCAAGGGTGGCGAAATCATCTAAAACCAGGCAAAAGCGAATGTATCGGGTCGAGCAAGTATTGATTCCCGTTGATTTTTCGAGCTTCAGCCGCTCGGCGCTGGCCTTTGTGCGCAACCTCGCCGAGCCGGTGGAGGATGAGGGAAAGCCCCGCCTGGTGCTGGCTCATGCGGCAGCTCAGATGCCCCCCTATATGCGGAGGATCTTATTTCCGTACGCGGCGCTTGGAGAGGATGATCGGGAGTTTGAGGCTGAGATTGTGGAGGCTGCGACAACGGAGCTCTTTCGCTATTTCGCCATCGACGAAGACCTGGAGAAGCGTTTTGTTGCGGAACCGGCGGTGGAGTTTGGCGCTCCCCGAGAAATGATCAAGAGATGGGCGGGGCAGTTCAGCGTCGATCTGATCGCATTGGGGGCGTTTGGAGAGAACGGAGCGGTCCCAGGGAGGCTGGGCTCCACGGCGGAGCGAATCGTACGTTCGTCGACGCAGCCGGTGGCCTTGATTCGCGATCACGACACCAGACCCCGGATTCGCAGGATTCTGGTGGCCGTCGATCTGAGCAAGCAGACCCCGGAGGTGTTGCGGGTGGCCACCGGTCTTGCGCTGCAACAGAGTGCGGAATTAGATCTGGTGCATGTTTTGCCGTCGCCGCTGCTCTACGATACCAACGGGCTACTGGCCACAGAATTGCAGTACGATGAGTCAAAGACCTTGGAGTCGATGCGACCCAAGATCGATGCTCTCTTTGAGCGAGCGGTGGAGAGCGTGGAGTTTCCCTTCGCCTACCGTGAGATGGCGCAGAGTTTATTGCAGACGTTGATAGTGAAAAGTGGAGATCCGGTCGCCGAGATCGCGGATACAGCCTACGAGGGCAGCTACGATCTGGTGGTGGTGGGCACCAATAGTCGGCAGGGGCGGGGAGCAAAGAGTAGTCTGGGGCGGGTGGCGTCTTCGGTGATCGGCGAGGTTTCCACACACCTGCTGGTGGTCCCCTCGGTTCAGACTCAGACCCCCCTGGTGGAGATGGATCAGTAGAGCAGAAAACAAAAAACCGCTCCCTCACTGCTGGTTATGCCAGCGGAGAGGGAGCGGTTTTGTTGTGGAAATCACCAGCGCTTCAGGTGATGGTCTTGAGCTTTTCGGTCAATTCCGGGACCGCCTCAAAAGCATCGGCGACCAGACCGTAGTCGGCGACCTGAAAGATGGGAGCTTCCGGATCTTTATTGATGGCCACGATGGTCTTGGAGCCCTTCATGCCGGCCAGATGCTGAATGGCACCGGAGATGGCTACGGCGAAGTAGAGGTTGGGGGCGACGACCTTACCGGTCTGGCCGATCTGCCAGTCGTTGGGGACGTAGCCACTGTCGACGGCGGCGCGGGTGGCGCCGACGGCTCCGCCCAGGGTGTCGGCCAGGTCCATGATCATCTGGAAGTTCTCGCCGGAGCGAAGTCCTCGTCCACCGGCGACGACCACGTCGGCGTCGGTCAACTCGGGGCGCTCGCTTTTGACCTGCTCAAAGGAGACGAATTCCAGATTGTCGGGAGCGCTCACACCGGAGGCGAACTCCTTGACGGGGGCGGCGTCGCCCTCGGGAGGAGCGTCAAAATCACTGGTGCGAACCGAGACGACTTTGACGGGGGTCAGCACGTCGACGGTGGTGATGACGTTTCCTGCCCACAGAGGACGGCGGAATTTGAGCCCGTCGTCGTCGGAGACGCTGATGGCGTCGGAGACCATGCCGGCCTCCAGCTTGGCGGCCACTCGCGGCAGGACGTCTTTTCCGGTGGTGGAAGAGGGGGCGCATACGACAGTGGCGCTCAACTCCTGAGCGGCCTTGGCGATGGCCGGAGCGTAGGTCTCGGCCATATAATTGGCGAAGACCGGCTCATTGGCGTAATGGACGGCGGCGACGCCGTATTTGGCGACTTCCGAAGCCGCGGCGTCGACATTATCGCCGAGGACCAGCACGTGGACTTCACCACCGGTCAATGCGGCGGTTTGTTGGGCAAAAGTGAGGGTCGAGAGAGTGACCTTGCGCAGGGCACCGTCGAGATGTTCGGCGACAACGAGTACGTTGGCCATGAGGAACTCCTGGGGTTGAATCCTGGTGAATGATTCCAAAGTGAGAACGGGCAGGCGTCAGATGACGCGGGCCTCGTCTTTGAGGCGATTGATCAGATCGTCGACGTCGTCGACCATCTCACCGGCGCCTCTTTCTTCGGGGGCTTCGTAGTTGAGCACCTTGACCTTGGGGGCGATATCGACGCCCAGATCATCGGGAGTCAGAGTCTCCAGGGGCTTTCTTTTGGCTTTCATGATTCCCGGAAGGCTGGCATAGCGGGGCTCATTGAGGCGCAAATCAGCGCTGATGATGCCGGGCAGCTTGATGCGCTTGGTGGCGGTTCCGCCGTCGACTTCTCGACCGACTACGGCCCAGCCGTCTTCGATCTCGACTTTGTAGGCGAAGGTGGCCTGGGGCCAGTTGAGATAAGAGCCCAGAATCTGAGGGGTCTGACTTCGATCGCTGTCGACGGCCTGCTTGCCCATGATGATGACGTCGGGCTCTTCGCGGCCGACGACTTCGGCCAGTACTCGAGCGACGGCGTCGCTGTCGAGGTCGGCGTCGGTCTCCACCAGGATGGCACGGTCAGCGCCCATGGCCATGGCGGTGCGCAGCTCTTTGGTGGCCGCGCCCGGTCCGATGGAGACCACAACGACTTCTCCGCCGTGGGCTTCTTTGAGCGTGATGGCCTCTTCCACGCCATATTCATCGAAGGAGTTCATCTTATATTCTACACCTTCGGTGACGATGCCGCTTTGGTCAGGCTGAATTCGAACTTTCATGTCCGGGTCGGTGACCCGTTTGACGGTCGTGAGTATTTTCACGTCGGTCCTCCTTGGGAGAAATAAACAACAACTGAACTGGCCTTCAAGTGATCCGGGCCAAGAGTATTACGGTTGGCGTACAATCAACCCATCGATGATCATTCGTGAGATTTGATGCGCTTCATCGGTGACATCATCGGGTGGTCTTCGGGCCAGGGTTAGCTGGAGAAGAACCTCGTCGAGAGCCCCGAAGAGGGCCCGGCCGACGAGTTTACTGTCGAGGTCGGAGCGCAGAATATTCTGTTGCTGTCCTTCCTCGATGAGCGATTGAAGAATCTTGAGGTAATCGGCGAATTTGGGATTTTTATATTCTTTGACGAATTTAGCACTCTGTCGCAACTCGACGGTGATGAATTCGGCCAGATCGCGATTTTCCACAGCGAGGTGAAAGTGCATGTGGACGAAGGCGCGCAATTTATCGAGCACTCCTCCGTCGACGGCTTCCAACTCACAGTGGAGACGATCGATGATCCATTCCATTCGGTCTTCGAAAAGGGAGATGAGAAGATCATCTTTATTTTTGAAATAGAGATAGATGGTTCCGTCGGCGACCCCGGCTTCGCT
Organism: Myxococcales bacterium; assembly: GCA_007120615.1. Lineage (GTDB taxonomy): Bacteria > Myxococcota_A > Bradymonadia > Bradymonadales > Bradymonadaceae > SKNI01. The sequence continues at coordinate 4,249 of SKNI01000346.1, forward strand.
GGCGATTTCGGAGACCCGGGTATTATAAAAGCCTTTTTTGGCAAAGGCTTTTAACGCCC
>SKNI01000294.1 GCA_007120615.1 Myxococcales bacterium
CTTTCGACCCACCCCCGAATTGGAAGCTCTGCTAACCTTATTGGCGAGCTGCGAAGAGAACGACCCCCTGGCAATTACACTCCATGAACGACTTGCTCGCTTGTGCGAACTCCCCTCCAATCTTGCAGCCCCCACGGGTCTCCAACGTCCGGTGAATCTCTACAGCTCCGACAAAAATACCACCGAGAATGAATTGTCCGGATAACGAGTCGCCAACAACCTCGGAAGTCCATCGAGCTCTGCAAACCAGGGTGCCGTATTTCGCCGTGCGCTCAACGCCACAATCATCGTGCTTTCATCGACGTCTTTATCGAGTTCTTCCGTTAAATGACCCCAATCCTCTACGGTCATATACGTAGCATCTAAATTGGGTTCGATGGATTCCACGTATTCCTTATCGTGTTCCAGATATTTTTCCACACAGATAATGTGAAGTTCGGCTTCGATTCGCGATGCCATCAACTTCACGTTGTGCACCGCCTCGTAGAACCCCGAGCTTCGTTCGGCAAAGGGCGGAATCGCCAGCACCACTTGTCTGGTCGTATTTAACGGATATCGAAATCGGTTCACAAAGATCATCTGACGAGTTTCGTCGAGCAATTGATCCAGGACACTGCCGAAGACCCTTTCCCGCGTCGACACCTTCCCTGACCACCCGATGAGCACCATCGAAGCTCGCTCTTCTCGAGCGGCTCGCGCGATACCGTGGGCAATATTCATATCGATCCGGGTCAGCGGTTTGACCGAAACTCCCGCTTCTACACCCAATTCCACGGCATGCTGCAACTTCTTATGCTTCAATAAAATCTGCTCTTCCATCCCCTGCCCATCGGGGATGACCATCAAGGTGTGAATCGGATGCTGAGACGCCGGGTCCCGCATCAAAAATGCCATGCTCATCAGATCATCGGAGGTCTTTGGGTTGGCAAGAGGCACCAGTATGCGCTCCGGAATCTCCCGGGGCATCACCGGCTCTGCCTCTTGTTTGTGAGCCACAATAAGCCCGAACTTCTCTACCACTGCCGGGCCCAGGATGCAGGTGAACAGAATCATCACCACCACCGCATTGACCAGCGCCGTATCGAAAAGCCCCACCTCATATCCTACCAACGTCACCGCCAGTGTGGCCGCAGCCTGCGGCACACTGAGCCCGTACATCGTCCACCCTTCATCGGAGGTATATCCAAATAGATATTGGGTGGCCTTCGCCGCGATCAATTTGCCCACCGAAACCAGCACGATGAGCACTCCTGACAAGATCCACACCTCCGCGCTCTCCAAAAGCGCCCTGGCATCAATCAGAAGCCCCACGTAGATCAAAAAGAACGGGATAAACAGCGTTCCGCTCACAAAGCGAATCCTCGCCATCAGGGTGCTATGCTCCGGTACCAGCCGGTTCATCGCCAATCCCGCCACGAACGCTCCGATGATCGGCGCCAGACCCACAAATTCCGCAAGCCAGGCCGTCCCGAATAACACCGTAAATAAAAACCCGAACTCCAACTCCGGACGATTCCGAATGGTCCGAAAAAAGTGATACCCCAGACGAGGAAGTCCCCATAATACCAAAAAGACAAAGACTGCGACCATCACCCCGAACGTGATCCAATACCCGGCGGTCACATCTTCGGCCAACGACGCCACCACGATCGCCAGAATCGACAGCGACAGCGTATCGGTCACCAATGTCCCGCCCAGGGTCATGGTCACCGCCGTATTCTTCATCAACCCCAGCTTTGCCACAATAGGGTAGGCCACCAACGTGTGGGACCCGATAATCGACCCCAGAAGCAAGGACGCTTCGATCGAGAAATCCAACAGATAATAACCCACCAACACCGTCATTATCTGAGGGATAAAGAACGATAAAAGACCGAAGCTGAGACTACGTCCCCTCAACGAGTTAAACCGCGCCAGATCTAGCGAAAGCCCCGCCTGAAACATCAACACCATCAGACCGGCGATCCCCAGCACCCCCATAAAACCGCCCGGATCTGTGGTGGGGTCATCGAGCAAATGCAGAGCTGACGGCCCCAGAAGGGCACCGCCAAGTATCAACCCCACAATTCCGGGGATCTTAAACCGGCTCACCATTCGCGGCGCTACAAAAATTACCAACATCAACAGTGCAAAAATCAACACCGGGTCAGTCAGCGGTTGGGTAATCTCCGGTACAAAACTCAACGACACCTCAACGGGAGAGAGTAATTAGCCGTTTCTATCCGATATCTTCTAGCGCAGCCGCCGCCCATTGTCACCTCGGTCGCCGAAATCGAATTCCGCCGCCCAATCTTAGCCCCTGTGGAAAGTCGTCAACTTTTCTTTCTGTCATCCTCCTGATTGCTCCTTGCACCACAGGTCTGTTCTGTCAGTGGGTCGACGGATCACCGCCTGCCCACGAATAGATTTTCAATTCGATCCGTTTGGTCTACAGTCTTCTACGCTTCCCTCTCCAGTAGACGGATCGAGAAAAATGGCACGAATTCAACTCGTCACCGACGTTTCACAATGGGGTCTCTTAAACTGGCCGGCCAGCACCCGCCGGCGACTGGTCCTCTCCACCGCTTCCATCACCGCGCTGACCATCGCCACCGCCTTTGCAAGCTCTCACTATATCCTTGAGATGAGCACCTCGGTGTTGGTGAATCTGTTGTTGATCACCCTCAATATGATGTTCTTATTGGTCGCCGCCTTCTTGCAGGCCGTGCTCGTGGGCGACCTCTTCTTCTCCGGGGACTGGCGAGAACGGGTATTTCTCGCCCAACGCCTGGAAGACAAAGATGCCGTCGACCTGACCAGCGTCAATGACCACAACGCCGAGTTTATCGTATTGATCATCCTGGCGATCTTGGTCAACGCATTCAGCCTGAACCTGATGACCGGCGGATTTTTTGCTCAATATCACGACGAGGGATTCTTTCAGGTCCAGATGCGCGCCGAGGATCCTGAGCAACGAATCGCCTCCCTCACCAGCATTGCCGACCCCAATAATAATCGCCTCTGGGATCGAGACGGGCTTAGAGAATTGATCGTCGACGCCTTCGACGATCCCCATCCCGATGTTCAACGACAGGCGATCTGGACTGCCGGCGCCCTCCAGATCCTTCGCTCCCGCACGCTCCTTCGAGAGATCGCCGCCGATAACGACCACGAAGACGACCAGGTCCGAGCCGAAGCGGCCTTCACTCTCGGAAAATTGGGCCGCGATGAAGAAAGCCGTCTCATCCTCGAAGAGCTGATCTCCGAGAACCACCCCGACACCCTGCGCAAAGGTGCCTTCCGAGGACTCGCTCAGATGGGCGACCCTGGCTCCGTGGAGGCCGTCGTCGCTCAGATCGACGACGAGGACGAACAGGTCATGGCATACGCTTTCTGGGTCCTCGCCCGAATCGGCAGCCAGACTCCCCGCGATCGCGTACGAGAGATCGTCGAAGAAGAACCCCACGGCGTTCGCCGCTGCGCTGCCATGGAAGCCTTTAAACTGGTCTCCACCGAAGACGACGCCACCTGGGCCAGACGTCAGTACCAGAGTACCGACCGCGACGAATATTGCGACCCCATGACCTTCGAAGAAGTGGACGATCGAATCCACCACGTAATCTGGGGCGAATCTATGCGCGTCAAATGGCTCAAGACCGTCGGCAACACCAACCCCTACGAACATCGCAGCTGGCTCCGACGAGTACTCGCCGACCCCGAGGAGGAAGTCCACGCCCGGGACGTCGCCGCCGAAATCCTCCGCCGCATGGATCCGGAGTGAGTAAACCAGTTGAGTTTGACGTAAGCACGGACTAAGCTCTATTTAACTTCGTTGCCATTCGATAGGTTCGGCCGTAAGAGCGTCCATGTTCCGCATAAAAACCGACATCCGACAATTTAAATGTAAAGACCGCGACAAGGTCGATCGACTCATCCGAAACTGGGTCATTCGCCCCGCTGACCTCATCTTTGACGGTGCCTCCGATCAATGGAAACCCATCGGAGAACATCCCAACTTTGTCGACCTCTTCGCCTCCCTCGATGAAGCCCATCAAAATCAGCCGGACACGGTCATCACCGACCGAGCCGCTGATAAAGCTGCAAACGATCGCGCGAACTCCGGTCCCCTGGATCACCAAAAACCCAAAGCAAAACGAGCCGCTCCTAAAGCGGCGGTTCTACGCCCCGCCGCTTCCATCACCAAAAAAGAACCTCCTACCCCTTCCGAAGACGTAGAAGGTGTCATTCGTGATTCCGGCGAGATCACGATGATGACGGATCGAACCCTGGATCTACTGAGCGAAGATGGGCCTGACTCCACACCGGC
>SKNI01000023.1 GCA_007120615.1 Myxococcales bacterium
GCTCCGGCAGATATCGCACCGAGAGTTCGATGGCGTTTTCCACCGCTTCCGTTGTGACCTGGACGCCGTACTCTTCTTCCAATTCGGGGACCAGGGAAGACAAGATATGGCGCACCAGCGGCCGCGATGGTTCGCAGACCTCTATGCGCTCAAACCGCCTCTTTAAGGCCGGATCTTGTTCGAACCAGCGATGATACTCGGCTTCGGTGGTCGCCCCGACGACGGCGATGGTTCCCGACGCCAGTGCGCTCTTGAAGTGGTTGGGGACCTCCGCCGGGGTATTGCTTCCCGAGCGCGGTGAAAAGACGGCGTGAGCCTCGTCCATAAAGAGAATCACTTTGTGGCTGGCCTCTTCGACGAGGGTCTTGATTCGAGCTTCCAGGTCTCCCCGGTAGCTCGTGCCGCCCATCAAGCTGGCCCCGTTGATCTCGATCACGCGGTAGCCCTGCAGCTTCGCCGGCGCCATACCGGTGGCGATGACCTGTGCCAGCCCGATGGCCAGCGCCGTCTTGCCGACGCCCGCTTCTCCGGTGAGCAACGGGTTTCGCTGCTCCCGTCGCATGAGTACGTTAAATACCCGCTGCAGTTCCTTTTCACGCCCCACGATGCGGGGGAGGTTTCCGGCCAGCGCCTCTTCGGTGAGGTCGCGACCGAGCATATCCAGGGTCGGCGAGGCCGGTCGGCGGGCGGCGAATTGAATGGCCGCCTCCACAGGTTGAGCTCCGGCCAAAATCCGGGGATCGCCGAGGGCTTTTCGAATCTCACTCTCCAGCCCCAGCGCCTGCACCAACTCCAGCGACGATCCCCCGTCGGCCAGAAATGCCTCCACGAAATGAGCCTCCTGTACCTCTTCACCGCCGCCTTGCTGGGCCGAGAATTGGAGCATCCGAATCATGCGAGGGGTCAGGGTCTTGCGTCCGATCAGAAATTCGGGGATGGAGTCCGGCTTGGAGCCGATGAGGCGAATCAACTCCTCGCGCAGGCGACTGGGCTCCAGCCCCCTGGCCCGGGCCGATCGCCAGAGCACCGAATCCCGAATGGAAGCCATCATCGCGATCAGATGTGGCGTACCGAGAAAAGAAGTGCCGTGAGAGGCGGCCAATTTCATGGCCCCTCGCAAAATCCCTCGGGCTGCGGAGTCAAAGACATTCATCCGCAACAGACCCCGTTGGTCAAAGAGTTCGTCGCCCTTTCCTTCGCTGAGCCGTCGAATCGCCCATCGAATCGAGGCCGACTCCACCGCTTCTGCTCGCCATCGAACACAGCGCACCAGGTCGGCCTCCGTCAGACACTCCCCTTCCCGGGCCATGGTCTGGTCCCAGGCCTCCTCCAAAATTCGAGTAAATCCACGCGAAAAACTGGTTCGCTCCAACTTCGGGGTCGACGTGGAGGCATCCTCTTCTACTTCTCGAGCCAGAACCCGCAGGCGGGTGATAACATCCTTGCTCGATACCACCCCTTCGGTTCCGTAGGAGATAACACGGGATACGTCTTCATGGCCGCGGTTGAGCAATACGATGAGCAGATCCAGCGGAAGAAACATCCTTCGACCAAGCTCGCTCAACCACTCCTGTACCTCGGACATCACCTCTCGGGCGCCACCGTCGAGCCGCTCCATACGGAGCTTTCCGTCCGTGTCGAAGAGGGGTTCCTTAAAGAGGGTCTTCATTGCCGATGCCTCGGAGATACCGCCTGAACAATCTATAATTGATGTCTTGAATCAAGCTTCTCCCAATTCTACCTAATCTGGCACAGATTCGACAACGAAACTTAAACGATTTTATTCTGCCATCCGGATTCGGGCCACCAGAAAGCCCCCGAAACGACTCAGGGGAGTATCGCGGCCGACGAATTCCAATCTTCGAAGCGCTCCGCCGACCACCGGAAGGCGGTGAAAAAATGCGGCCGGCGTAAAGATTCGAACCCCGGCCCAGCCCTCCAACTGGGCTCCCCCGGGGAGATATTTCTCCACCTCATCGGGGCGATCCCAGCGAGTGAATACGGCTGATTCCCGGGTGGACTGGGAGATCTTTTTGGCTCCCCCCAGGCGTCTGGCGAGAAATCGAAGACTGTTGGGGTTATAAAACTCCAAAAAGAGCTGTCCCCCGGGACGAACAACGCGGCAGCATTCGGACACCGCCTGGTCGATCTGCTCGACATGAGCGAGCACCTTGAAGCTATAGGCCACATCAAAGCTATTATCCTCAAAGGGAAGCTCCGTGGCGTCTCCTTCGAGCACGTCGAGACCCCGCTCCCGGGCCTGCTCCAGCATTCCGGGGCTGATGTCGATTCCCCGGGCGGTTTTGGCCTTGGAAGCCACCCGGTGCAGCAATAGGCCCGTGCCGCAGCCTACTTCCAGGACGTCTCGTTCAAGGATATGACGATCGAGCAGGTCGACCTGCAAATCGTCGATGAGGCGGTGATAGCCCTGGTGGCGGTCGTTTTCGTACCAGGAGGCAAATTCGTCGTAATAACTTCGGTTGTCTTTGTAGGTCATCGTTACAACTCGGCTGGATGGCAAATAAGATCGAAAGTGGCCATCCTTGTACCGAGAGACGAAGCGATGCGCAACATCAGCGGTTGGAGACGAGCTCCTGTCTGGCGGAGTCGACCTCGCGACGCAACACTCTGAGTTCAACGTCCAGCGGGGCGACGCCCGGGCGGTCGGGATCAAAACGATTCTCATGCCAGGAAGAGCTGGCCCGGTGGAGATAGGCGAGATCTCGATCCCGGCGTTGGCCATCGGCGCCGTAAAGGTTGAGGGCTACTCGCTCCTCATGAAGTCGGGCCAGGGTGAGATGACGCCGCTTGAGCTTTCGATGAAGGCGGTTTTCTTCGCCGAACTCGAGGTCAATCTCGGCTCCCTGGAGGACTTGTTCATAGTCCCGGTAGTGGCGATCCAATTGGCGGTACTGAGCTTCGATCTCTCGCTCAAAGCCCTGGATCTGTTGGTTCGTTAGTTTTCCCCGCTCGAAGTTCATCATCTGGGGCGGATTCCCTTCCCCGGCCGCAGCTGGCGCCCCCTTCGATTGCGATGAGTGTACGCAGGATAGTGACCAAAAAATTGCGCTCACAGCGATCAGCGCGATACCATAGCTTGACGTCCATCGATTCATTTGATTCCCCCCCGGGATTTGGTCCATGATGACCAGGCCGATCGCTACATCGGTGGCATTCGTTGCCAAAGAATTATAGACACCTCTCGATTGCCGCAAGCCCATGGATGCGTTATCTTTTGCGCCCTGGACGGTTGTTGGACAGTTTTCACCCTTTTTTTACCGGAGTCCTGATGGGACGCACCCAGCGCTTGGCTCAACCGAAAGATTTCGGCAAATATCAACTGGTAGCCCGCCTGGCCAATGGCCGGATGGCCGATGTCTACAAGGCCAAAAGTCACGGTGTGGAGGGATTTGAGAAGGTCCTGTGTATCAAGATCATCCATCCCGGGCTGGCCGCCAGCCCGGAGTTTGTGGAGACCCTGATCGACGAGGCCAAGCGCTCCGTGGCCCTGTCGCACGCCAATATCGCCCAGGTCCTGGATCTGGGCCGTGAGGAGGCCCAGCAGAAATATTATGTGGCGATGGAGTTTATCGGAGGCCTCGATCTGGCCCGGGGAATCAAGCTGGCCCGCCAATTCGATCATCCCTGGACCCAGGAATTATCGGTCTTTATCGCCAGCGAAGTGGCCAAAGGGCTCGATTACGCCCACCGCCGAAAAGACTTTAACTTCAATAACCTCAATATTCTTCACCGGTCGCTGCGTCCGGAGAATATCATGCTCTCCTACGACGGAGAGGTAAAGATTACGGATTTCGGACTCTCCCGGGCGATGGAGACGGCCGAGCCCCACGACGATAATGACGTCATCGACCGAATTCTCTATGCGCCGCCCGAAGCTGCCAGAGGCGAGGGCTATACTCGCCAGAGCGACATCTTCAGCCTGGGTCTGGTGCTCTACGAGATGCTGGCCGGCTTTCATCCCTACCGCCACGACGACGTCAACGAGATCGGTCGAAGGGCTCGAAATGCCCAGATCTCACCGATCTCCAACCATGTAGAGATTCCTCGCCAGTTGCAGCAAATTCTGGAGTCCATGCTGGTCGCCGACCCCGCCGGACGGGCACAGAGCGCCGGGCAACTCTACGAGGAGTTGATCGGCTATATCTTCGGAAACGCCCTTCAGGCCGACAACCGTATGCTCTCATTGATCATGCAGGAGTTGCGTCGACGAGAACAAGACTCGACCAAGTCCCGCCGGGTCAAAGAGGTGGGCCTGGAGGAGATCAGCCAGCACGAACTCAACACCGCCTTTGCCGAAGGCGGAGCGTTTCACGATCACACCGGAAATGAGGCGATTTCGCCGTCGGCCCTCCCCACCAGTCGGCTGACGCCTAACAAACAAGGCCCCGCCGGCGACCCGCCACTTCCGGGGGCGCTGGAGAAGATCTTCAAATCGGTGGCCGCCGGCAAGGGAAAAGCGGTCCTGCTCTCCGGGCGAATGGGACGGGGACGCCAGGTCTTTATCGATCGTCTGGTGGACGCCGTCGATCTGCGGTCCAACGCCGACTCGTCGCTGATTCATACCTCCCACGACGATAAGCTCCGGCCCTTCGGCGTGATCAGCGATCTGATCTTGCGCTCCGTTCACCACACGGTGGTGGAGACGCTGGACCACCGTCAGGAAGCGCTTAAGACGCTAAAGCAGTGGGGAGTGTCGGAGGATGCGCTGGAGACGATGTCTACCTTGTGGCAGTTGAACGAGGGACAACTGCTCGACCAGGCGGCTCGCAAATTACATCTGGCAGAGATCCTGAGGGTCGTGTTGCGGGAGTTCTCCAGTCGCGGCGCCTACGTGCTCATCGTCGATCGAGTCGAGCGCCTCGATCAGGTATCGCTGGACACCATTCGCGACGTCATCGCCACCATCGGTGAGTTGCCGGTGATGTTGGTGATGGGGACCCAGTCGCCCGACACGGTTCGGTCGAGCTTTGACGCCGGCCAGCCCAAAAATCTGGAAGCCATCGTCATCAGCGGAGAAGATCCTCCGACGCCCGAAGATCTTCATCAATTGCCTCCGCTGGCCGATTCTCTTCTGACCCTGTTGACCCTGGCCGACCGGCCGATGGCAGCGGGAGACGCGGCAACGCTACTGGAAGCCCACGCCCAGGCGGTGGCAGATGCCTCCGAGGATCTGGTGGAGAGGGGAGCGATTCGTATCCCCCGACCGGGCAGCTATCGAAGCGATGTTCCCAACTGGCTGACCTGGCGGCGCAATCACAAAGACGACGGCGACGAGGCCAGGCTGGCGGCGATTCTGGCTCGCCACTACGTCCACCGGGTTGCTCGAGGAGAAATGGATCGCCTCACCCCCACTCTGCTGCGTCTATATGCCATCGCCGGTGACCGGCGCCACCTGGTTCCACTGGCCGGGCAATTCGGCGACTGGCTGCAGCGAAACGCCTGGCAACAGACGGCGCTGACCTATTACCAACATATCAGCGAGCTATTGGGCCATCACGGAGTGGGAGTGCCCCAGATCCGGGTCGGTTTTGTGCTGGAAGCTGCGGAGTTGGCCTTGGAGATGGCCCTCATCGATCATTGCCGAACGCTTCTGGAGCCCTTGAGCGTGCTCACCGAGACGACCCGAAATGAGGTCGGCTTTGTTCACTCCCAACTTCTGCTCGGCCAACTGGCGATGCAGCAAGACGATCTGGAAGAGGCCCGAACTCACTTTCAACGCAGCGTGCAGACCGCCCGGGGACTTCAGAATCCCGAGTTGTTGGCTCGCTCTACGCTGGCATTGGCCGGTTGGTATGAGCGCTTCGGTGATCCCGCCGCGGCTCTGGACCGGCTGGAGAGCGCGGTCAATCTCTATACCCGCTTTGGAACCCGCCGAATGGACTTAAAAGCCCGGGCCACGCTTCTGCAACGGACCTCCCGGATGTGGGCCGATCGGGGCATGATTCGACGCGCCCTTCGCCCGCTCAATGATCTTCAAGAGTTGGCCCGCGCCGTACCCTACCCCTCGATTCGCTGCCGGGCGGCCATCGCCATGGGCCGACTGGCCGCTCATCGCGGAGATATCGACGGGGCCGGCGAGAATTACGATCATGGACTGACCATCGCCCGAGATAACAGCCTCTCTGCGCTGGCCATTGAGCTTCTCCGGGAGCGGGCGAGCCTCTGTGTGCGATTTGAGCGCTACGAAAACGCGATCGCCTGGGCCGATGAGGTCATCGGATTTGCCGAGTCCCGGGGAGATTATTATAGCGAACAACGAGCCCGCGACCTGCGCGCGCTGGCCTGCTGCCACGTTCAGAAGGAAATTCAACCGGCTCTCGATCAGCTTCGGACAAGTCTGCGCCGAGCCACCGAACGAGGAGTCCCCAAAGATGTCTTTCGAGGCCACGACTTTATGGCTCGGGCCCTGGAGGCCGTCGGACGAAGCGATGAGGCCGGCCATCACCGCGAGCACGCCGACGAATTGGGTCGCACCATGAGGATGACCTGGGCGGCCTGAATCAATCGTAGCGCAGTCCGTCTACGGGACTCATTCTCGAGCCCCACCAGGCCGGACCGACGGTAGCCACCAGACAGATCACCATCGCCAACACTCCGACCACGGCGAACTCCCAGGCGACGATGCGCACGGGAAGATGGTCGATCATATAGATCTCCGGATCGAGCCCGAAGTCGGTGTGTTTGATCGCCGTACAGACCAGCAAGCCACCGATCAGGCCGTTCACCGTGCCGATAAAGCCCACGATCATGCCCTGATACATGAAGGTCTTCATGACCTCCCAGTTGGTGGCCCCCATCGATTTGAGGATGGCGATATCCTTATTCTTCTCCAGAACAATCATGATCAGGGTACAGACGATATTGAAGCTGGCCACGAGCACGATAAAGAGGAAGAGGATTCCCAGGACAATCCGCTGAAGTCCGAGGCTGGTGAAGAGGTTATGATTGAGCTGGCGCCAGTCCATGATCCGAAATTGGTCACCCAGAACCGGTGAAGCTCTCAGTTGATCGGCCAGAGTTCCCACGGCAAAGACGTCTTCGACTCGAACGTCCACTCCCGTGACGGTGTCTCCCTGATTAAAGAAGTCCTGAAGGGCCCGGTAGTCGACCATGACCATGCGATTGTCGTATTCGTGAAACCCGCTTCGATAAATGCCGGCGACTTCGAAATTGCGACTCGACGGGGTGTGTCCTTCCGACTGCCAGCGCCCGGGATCAAGACTCTCCAGGGGACTGGTGATCTGCATCATCTCACCGGGCTCGATTTGCAGTCGGTCGGCCAACGAGCTTCCGATGAGCACTCGCGGCGTCTCCACCTCCCCGTCGGCCGGGAATCGATCGAACTCCAACGTCGACACCACCCCTTCCACATCGGTATATTTGGGGACGTCGCTGACCTTCTCCGCTGTGGAGGGCTCGATTCCCTTGACCAGAACGCCGGCCGATTGATTGCCGTGGGTGGCGATCATCTCGTGAAAAATAAACGGACTCGTCGCCGTGACACCGGGATAGCTCTCGATCTCTTCCTGGATTTCGGGATAATTTCGAAAATCGATCCCGTATTTGATCACCAGCATATGACTGTTGATCCCGAGCACCCGATCTTGAAACGCCGATTGAAATCCACCGGTTACGGCGATGACACTGGTCAGAGCTGTGACCCCGAGGAAAACACCCAGGATGGCGATCACCGTTATGGTCGACACAAATCGGGTACGTCGGCTCTGCAGATGGCGTATGGCGATGAAACGTTCGTAGGACATTTGATCCCGGTAAAGTCGTACTAATTCTGAGTCGAATACAGGGTGGAGAGAATTACCGCACTTGGCTTGCTCTGACAACTGCGAGAGGTGGTGCAGACATTCCCAAAACCCTGTCGATCTTGTCAGTCGAGCCGCGAGACCTCGAAGGTAGAAACACGACTGCCATTTTGATAGACTCCGCCGGAATGCGTCTTCGCATCCAAATTTTTCCCGCTCGTACCCCGAGAAGCTGTCGGCCCAACCAGAGGCTAACGCAGTGTTCTTCGGCTCATGATTTTTGGAGGTCTTATGCCCGCCCTGTTTCGTCCTCAAATGGTTTTTGTAGTTCTCTCCGCTGTCCTGCTTCTGGCTGCGTCGGCATTGACCGGTTGCGCCAAAAGCGATCGACCGGCCTGTAATGTAACTGCAGATTGTGACGAAGGAAATGTCTGCGAAGACGGTTTTTGTGAGGCAATCGAAGGCTCCTGCATCGTCCACGAGGATTGCGAAAACGACTACGTTTGCGTGGCTGAAACCTGCATTCCGCCCACCGGTGATGACGAAGGAGACGGCGACAACGGCGAAGGCGACAACGGCGAAGGCGACAACGGCGAAGGCGACAACGGCGAGGGCGACAACGGCGAAGGCGATAACGGCGAGGGTGATAACGGTGAAGGCGATGAAGAAGAGATCAACCCCGGGAGTCCGATTATCGAGAGCGTGACACCTGCTGACGGCGCCACCGATCTCGGCCTGGACGTGGTGGTTCGGATCACCTTCGATCGGCCCATTGCCCATGAATTTGGCTTCCTCTCCGACGACGGCGTCTTTTTACACACTCCGGAAGGAACCAAAGTCGACGCCGAACTCGAATATCTGGAAGACGAGCGAGAAGTCGTTCTCACCCCCAACCAGCCGCTATGGAAAGGGACTCGGTACACGATCAACGTCACCGAATTCATCCGTGATGAGTCCGGAAACAACTCGCTTCAAAACCCGCATCAGAGCGTCTTCACGACGGCCTACGAACTCGATGATGATCTTGTCGCCCTGGCAGAATTATTCGCTCCCACCGTGTATCAGGAAACTCGCCTCACCGACGTCCCCGAGATTTATTCGGACATCCCGACCCGGGTAGACTTCGACGGTGATTTCGAAGGGGCCAATAATAAGGCCAGCTCCATGCAGGCCAGCGCCAATCCCCCGGCCCACGTTTATTATTCGGTGGTCTCCTCCGAAACCCATCACTTCATCCATTATATCCTCTATTATCCAACCCGGCGGCTCGGTTCGGGAGCAACTGGAACCTCCTATCATGAGCATTCGTTTACGGGCATCGTGATGGCGGTGACTCGTGATGACTGGACGGTGGAGCTGGTCGAAGGCGTACACACGGCACTCTCCAGCGCCAACGACAGCACTCATACCTTCCGCCCGACCAGCTCCGAAGTGGAAGGTCGCGGAACCCACGAGAATAATGTCATCGACTTCGATCCCGACTTTCTCGATGGCGGCGCCGGCTTTCCTCTCTACGTATCCAGTGGCGATCACGCATCCTGCTTCTGGCATACTCGTGAATCCTCGTTCTGGCCCTCGGCCTGCCACGATGAGCCCGAAGAATTTTTGGGCGGTGAAGGCCTTATCTTGACCCGCGGTGACGTGGCGCAAACCATTGAAGATGCCGTCGACGGAGAAGAAGCGGGACATCGAGAGATGACCTACGAGTTGATTCCTTTTGTGGAGCCCTTCTGGACTCTCCGAGGCGATTTTGATTGTGGCCTCTTCTCGCAGACTGGATTCACCTACAGCCCTTACAGCCCCGAGGGTCATACGCCGCCCGACGGCCCCGGCGACGACCCTCTCTATCTCTCGCGCGCTCTTTGCACCGACGACACCGATAGTTACGGAAACCTCCCCTACCGCTGGTTCAGCGCAAATACCGGCTCCAACGGCGGAGAGTGGTTCTTGGACCCGGCAGTGGCCCTGAGTACCCGCTTTGACTTCGGCGATGATTTCTCTCTCGATTATTGTGATAACTTTTATTTCAACATCGATCGCAATGAGGACCCGGCATGTGGAGGCGAAGAGTGAGAATATCCTCACCCCATCAAAAATGGGTGTACGCAGCAGCGTGTGCTCTTCTGGCCACAGGGCTCGGGTGCCGCTCGGCACCGGAGCCCGCGGACCAGGAGCGACCGGAGCGGACTACCAGAGAAGCGATGCCCTCGCCGGAAGAGCTGGGCGATAATCCCTGTGGAAATCCGAACTGGGCAAAACTTCCCCCCGATGTGGGGGAAGTAGCTCAGGAGACGCCGGACGAAGAGCCCGCCGAAGAGTCAGAAGAAGAGTCAGAAGACGAGTCCTAAGAAGCTCTAAAGCACTCAAAACGACGGAGACAGGATGTCGAAATTTATCGCCGTCGAAGAAGCGATCAGCCATATTCTTTCTCGAATCCCGGTGACCTCCGGGGAACGAATCCACCTCGGAAAAAGCCAGGGCCGTTGTCTTTTAAGAGCCATCGACGCCCCCTTTAATTCGCCGCGCTTCGATAACTCAGCGATGGATGGATTCGCCGTTCGATGGGACGATATCGATCCTGTGCCCTCCACATTAGCGATCCGCGGGGTATCTGCCGCCGGCCATCCGTCGGCGGAAGTGGTGGTCGCCGGGCAAGCCTTTCAAATCTCTACCGGTGCGCCGATCCCGTCGGGGGCCGATACGGTGGTGCCCAGGGAGCTATGCGAGGTGGATGGGGAGGAAGTGACGATCAACGAGTTGCCCGGCTCCGACCGAGGCGCAAATATTCGTCTGGCCGGCACCTATCTGCAGGCCGGTGAGCCGGCGCTACAACCGGGACGAGCGCTGACCGGCGCCGACGTGGGGTTATTGGTAAGTTTCAACCGCCCCGTAATCGAAGTGCATCGGCAGCCTAGGGTGGCGATCATCAGCACCGGCGACGAACTCGTTGAACTCGGCGATGAAGTAGGTCCCGGTCAAATCATCAACAGCAACGCTTATATGTTGGAGTCTCTGGTCGCCCGATTCGGTGGTATTCCCATTGTTTATCCCATCGTCCCAGACGACCGAGATGCCACAGTCGATACATTTCAGGAGGCCGTAGCCAGTGCCGATCTGGTTATCAGCAGTGGTGGAGTTTCCGTGGGTGATCACGATCACGTCCGAGACGTGCTCGATGAAATCTCCGGAGGAATGACCTTCTGGAAAGTCCGAATGAAGCCCGGAAAGCCACTGGCCTTTGGGATCGCCAGAAGTGATCAGCGAAGGGTGCCTCTGATCGGGCTGCCGGGCAATCCAGCCTCCAGCTTTGTGGGCTTTCACCACTTCGTGCGCCCCGCCCTGGCGGTAGCTCAGGGAACTTCCATCGATGACGCTCCCCTGGCCCGGATTACCGCGACCCTTCGCGGTGAGGTCTCGGGCTCTCGAGGGCGGCGCGTATACACCGCCGGACGAGCGCTCCCCGGCGATGACGGCCTGATCTTCGAAGCCATAAGCAACCAGAGCTCGGGAAACCCCGCTCTTTTCGCCGGAGCAAACGCCTTTGGAATCGTCGAAGAAGGTCAAACGGGGCTCAGCGACGGAGCCCCGATATCGGTCCATCTACTGTAGAATTTCTCACCAGCACGACGGCAACTGGGCAAGCGCGCTCATGTCTGCCATGCCGGCCGGCTCCACATCGGAGCATTCATCGCCGCTCATCAAGCGGTAATCGAGGCTCGTGGTCCACTCCATCGCCTCGGCCGGCAGACTTCGACCTTCGTGAAGGGCGTAGGCCATCGTTCCCGGAAGGCGACAGACCTGATCGATGCTGGCGAAACGGCCCAACTTCTCTTCCGTCGGGGCGGCGATAACGATAAATCTCTCCACCGGGGTGGAGCTGGCCTTTACGGCGCGAAATTGGCCCAGGGATACGGGGTGATTGGAGGCCAGGGGCTCCTCGTCTGTAGAGTACACCACCAGCCCTCCTTCACCGCGGCCGTAGAGATTCAGAACGCGCACGTGAAGGGGCTCGGCCGTCTCCAGCCAGAGTTCCGTTTCCTGGCCGTTGCATAACGCTCCTCCCGGACGAGAATCCAGGTGGAGAGAGACTTTTCCACTCCCTCGCGGTAGCGGAGTCATATAAGTATCGCGGTCGACCTCGGGGGAGATCGCCAGGGGAAATTGCACATTCCCTACGCCTCGGACGCGGTTTTCGGCCAACTCCAATTGCCAGGTGACCTCGAGGATGGCCTCCTGACCGGGCAACTCCCGGATGCTACCTCGGATCACGCCGGTCGTGGCACTGGGCGCTCCCAGCCCACTCCATCTCGGAGGAGGTCGACGAGTATCCACGGATCGCTGCGCCAGAGCCTCCAGGAGTTGGTCGTGAAGCCACTCCGCTCGAGGGCCCCCGTTGACACCGTTATCGTTGATCGTATCCACCACTACCGTGGGCTTGGGATCGTTGGTCTCATCGGCGAGTCGCTCGGAGATCTCGGCGGCCACTTCGACGAGGCCAGCTTCCAGATTTCTTCGGGGTCCCGATTCGAATTCGTCGATATTGCGGGCGCTGGCAACAGCCATCACGCAGGCCCGCCGCCCGTCCTCTCCCACTCGCCAGATCGTGATCATCGACTCCGCCTGGTCACATCGATAGCCCTGGCAGATCAGATCGCGAAGCCTGCTTCGGGCCTGTTCGGCTGCGGCATCGTAGGGACCGGGAGTCGACAATGAGACAAAGGCTGTCTCCTGTCGATACCCGGTAGGGGGTACCAGGTTGCCACTGCACACCTGACTGTCGACGGTGACACCTTCCACCATCTCCCCGGTTATTCCTTCCCTCTCGGTTTCCACGTGGTCAGCGACCTCGGCTCGCTCCGGCGACGATGAACAACCAGGCAGCCCCATGAGAACGGTGATCAGAACCGCCGCAGCGGTCACACTTTTTTGTAGCAATTTCGACCTCACACTCATCTGACAATCCTCAATTCCCAAAAGGGTAACCTTATAATTTTTCGCACACTTGATCCTGCGTACCCGATTGGACGCATCAGGTGGCATTGCATTCAAAATTCGCCATATTCATCGATCCTCGGAGCTGCGCACACCCACAGTAGCAATGAAACCGAGATGACAAAAGCCATCGACTGTGGCACGTTTCGATATTGCGTTTGAATTAAATCCAGATCACCGTCGTCTCTGGTTTGTACCACACGAGGTGGCTGGTTTATTTTTGTTTTCATCCTTCGGAGGATAGAGATGGTTTCCCGTTCTGTCAGCACATTATCAAATCGATCGTTAGTCGCCCTTTTAGGGGTAACGATGGCTTTTCCGTTTCTCATTCTCTCGACGGCATGTTCCGATCGCAATATCGAGCGGCCGGAAGCGGATAGCATTCACACCGGGCCCACCGTGGCAGCTCCCCGAGAAGGGGTTTATCTTCGAGCGTCCTTTGACGACGATCCGAGCATGTATATCGGTCGGTTCATCGCTGACGGGGTCGAGGGCGACGATATCGATGAGAATCGTTCCGTACGTACCTCATGCACCGATCATATCACCTATCGGGAAGTTCGAGCGGCCGGCCAATACGACGAGTATTATAAGAGTTCCACCAACGTTCAGGCATCTCTGGGTGTGGACGCCGCCGTTACGGCTGCTCCTTCCGGTGACGCCAGCGTCGGCCACCAGCGAGGGACCGAGGTTCGAGTGAGCTACGAGCTCAACCGGCGAATCATCGCCGACATCGAAGATTATGACGCCTTCACCGAATGTTGCGAGACCTCCGTCAATGGATGCTCCGGCGTATATATCGGTGAGTTCTGGGCGGGTACGGGGACGGTCTTTCAAAACACCGGACAATCCACCGACGTCAACGCCTCGGGAAGTGGCGGGCCGGAAATCGCAGACGTCGCCTATCAGGCCGGCGGAGAACTCGAAATCGCCGATGGTTGGGTCTGGCGCCGAGGCATGACCTTTGACGATGTCTACTTTGCGTTTCGAGTCTTTGACACCGAGATCGGTGGATGTGGCTGGGTCGATCGTCCTCCCCGCTCCGATGAGGGACATTATTTCGTAGGCATCTCACCGCCGGCGGCCACTCAGGACGTGGCTCGTACCCACGCGATGCGAAACGCCCGCACCCAGGTGGTCCAATACCTCGGTGAAGCTATCGTTGCCGAGTCGGTCAGCGCTTCCAGCCTCGACGGATATCTGGGCGATGAAACGGTGGTCGCTACCGCTGCCGAAGGGATCGCCTCTCGGGTGCGTGACGATCGCTACTGCCCGCCGGAGGTCATTGAGACTCCCGAGGGACCGCGATATATCTCGCGGGTTTTGGCGTTTATCCCCAATGAACAAATCGAAGGCGCTTCTCGCGAGATCGTCAAATCAGTCGCCGACCAAACCGGCGATGAAAGCCTGGCCGAATAATCGGTCGGTGCCCGGACTGTGGGACTCGACTATAGATCGTCGAGTTCCACAGCCTCCCGCTCCAGAATTTCTCGAAGTCGATCAAAAGCCTGCGGATCACCGGGGTAAAATCCGGTGATCCGCTGGGTACTTCCCAACCGTTCCGTATTGAATTCTTTCATGGGGTCAAAGTCCAAGAGCGCCTCTCGGATTAACTCTCGGTCTGCCTGGGCTACATGACTTCCCGCCGTAATCGTATCCTGGGGGATATGTCCCGTAATGGCGAGGTTTCGAGTTCGCCCGGTCCGAATTCCGAATGAATCGGCCGACAAAAACGCTCCCGAATAGACCGCGGCTGCAGAGCACTTTCCGTCGATCAAATCGCGCATCGCCTGGAAGTGATCGCCACTCCAGTGAACCTCTCCGATGAACTCGTCGGGATCATGTCCCTGCTGGTAGATATGTTCACGGGGCAAGAGATTGCCGGAGGTAGACATCTTATCGACAAAACAAAAGGTCTCTCCTTCCAGATCGTCGATATGCCGGATGTCATCTTCCATTCGGACCAACA